>NZ_JBQQBW010000140.1:0-15220 GCF_052245415.1 Streptomyces sp. 8N706
GGTTGGTGATGCCGAGCGCGCTCAGCTGCTCGGCGCGCAGCCCGGCCTTGGCCAATGCGCCCGCGACGACGGCCTGCACCTTGGACCAGATCTCGGTGGCGTCGTGCTCCACCCAGCCCGGCTTGGGAAAGATCTGTCGGTGCTCGCGCTGGTCGACGGCGACGATTCCGCCGCCCTGGTCGAAGATGATGCAGCGGCTGGATGTGGTGCCCTGGTCGATCGCGGCGACGAATAAGTCCGTCATGGACGTCTCCTGACTCGGAGGGCTGGGAGGGCTGGGAGGGCGGCGTGGCTCGTAGGACCGCGCCGGCGGGAGGCCGGTCCGGCCCGGCCCGGAAGGGAAGAACCGTGGGGCTCTGAAAGCCGCCGCTCGTGAATCCGGCCGGCTCGTGGGACTGCGGCGGTCCGGGCAACCGCAGGGGTACGGGAGACTGCGCCGGTCCGGGCAGCCGCGGTGGTCGGCGACCCCCTCTCAGAAGGCCGCGTTGAAGATCAGCCCGGACAGCACGGCCCCGATCAGGGGGCCCGCCACCGGAACCCACGAGTAATTCCAGTCCGAGGTGCCCTTATTGGGGATCGGGAGCAGGGCGTGGACGATACGCGGGCCGAGGTCGCGGGCCGGGTTGATGGCGTACCCCGTCGGCCCGCCGAGCGAGAGGCCGATGCCGACCACGAGGAACGCGACGATCAGTGTCTGGACGCCCGACCGGCCGAGCCCCTCGGTCAGCCCGAAGGCCAGGACCGGCAGCACCAGACCCACCGTGGCGATGATCTCCGTGACGAGGTTGGCGACCGGATTGCGGATCTCCGGGATGGTGGAGAAGATCCCCAGCGTGGGCTCCTTGTTGGCACCGAACTGCGCGTAGTAGGCGAGCCAGGCGAGCACGGCGCCGAGGGCCGCGCCGACCATCTGCCCGAGAAGGTAGAACGGCACATCGCCCCACTCACCGGTGTCGACGGCAATGCCCACCGTGACAGCGGGGTTCAGCTGGCCGCCGGAGAGCGGTCCGGCCGTGTACGCACCGGCCAGGACTCCGAAGCCCCAGCCGAAGGCGATGACGATCCACCCCGAGGCTCTCGCCTTCGAGCCGCTCAGTGTGACGGCGGCGCAGACACCGGCGCCGAACAGAATCAGAATCGCGGTGCCGATGACCTCACCGATGAAGATGTCCCCAGGGGAGAATTCCATAGCGGCTCCTAGGACTCGCCGGGGCACGCGGCCCCGGTCCTGCGTGCAGGGTGGGTCTTCCCATGCAAGCGGAGTGCGGTGGCAGGGCGTTGCCGTTCCCCGCGCGGCGTCCGCGACGAGCGTGCCGGTACGGCGGAACCGCCCAGGGGGCGGCGCCCGCCGGCCCGGCAGAGATCTGCACGGCCGGTGGCCGACGTGCGGCGATGCCGATGCCGGTGCCGACTGACATCCGGAAGTGTTCACTGGTGCTGTGGGAGCGTCAAGGTCGCGGGCAGCAACGGCTAACCGGGGGCAGGCACCCCCCGGACGGCGCCGCCCGGACCGCCGGGCTCCGGTACGCGCAGGGCGTTCCCGCGCCGTACCTCCTGCCGTGCGGACCCGGGCCGTCCCAGGACCCAACTGGCCCCGCGCAGCCTCTTCGCCGACTTCTTCAGCGGGGCCAGACAGGCGGCGGCCTGGTGGTGGTCGGCCACGCTGCCCGGCGGGCACAGCACCGTGGCGAGCGACAGGGTGGCCGGGATCCCGCCCGCCGACCAAGGGGTGTCCAGCACGGCGGAGGCCAGCGGCTCGAGCCCCGACGGGTCGGCCAGCAGCAGGAAGTCGTCCCCGCCGATGTGCCCGACGCGGGCACCGGACTGCCCGGCGGCGGCCTCCGCGAGCGTACGTCCCACCGCACGGATCAGCTCGTCGCCCGCGGCGAACCCCGCGCCGTCGTTGATCTGTTTGAAACCGTCCACGTCCAGCCAGCTCAGGGCGAACTCCCGGCCGTCCGCGATCCGGCGGTCCACCTCGGCGTTGACCGTGTCCGAGCCCGGGAGCCGGGTCAGCGGGTTGAGCCGGGCCGCCTCCTCCACACGGCTCTCCGCGAGCGCCCGGACGATATCGGCCAAGTGCACCACGCCCACGCAGCGGCCCCGGTCGTCGACGACCGTCACATCGTCACCGGTGCGGCTGCGGTGGTCGGCCGCCATGACATCCAGCACCTCCCAGGCCGTGGCGTGCTCACCAACCGTCCGGGGGAGGTCGGCGAGGCGCACCGCGGGGCGGTCCGCGTACAGGGCGTGCCCGTACCGGCCGGAGAGCGACAGGAGGAAGCGGTCGCGGTCCACCGCCCGTACGGGCACTCCCGCGGTGTCGACCAGCACCACGCCGGACACGGCGGGGGAGCCGGTGAGCAGCGCCCGTACGTCCTCGGCGGAAGCGGTCACCGGGAGCAGCGCGGCGGGCTGTACGAAGTCCAGCACCGGGGGGCCGGTACGCCCGGAGGGCCCCGCCGGGGTGGCCATCGGCGCGGCGGGACGGTACACATCGGCGGCGGGCAGGCGCGCCGCGGGCCCGAAGAGGTTGCCCTGGGCCAGCTGTGCGCCGGCCTCGCGCGCCGCCGCACACTGCAACTCGGTCTCCACGCCCTCGACGGCGAGTTGCCCGCCCGTGTCGTCGCAGAACCGGCGCAGCCCGGCGACGACGCCCCGGCAGCCGGGATCATCCGGCATCCTCGTCACGACCGTTCCGTCGACCTTGATGAGGTCCGGGTCCAGTGCGGCGAGGAGCCGCAGCGGTACGTCACCGTCGCCGACCCCGTCCGCGCTGATCCGGAAGCCGTCGTCGCGCAGCGCGGCCACCGCCGAGAGCAGCGCCGGCCGGGGCACATGAGTGAAGGGCGGCACCAGGTCGACCGTCACCTCCCAGGGCCGCCGCCCCGCCTCGCGTACGGCCTTGCCGAGGGACGCGAGCCCGCCGAGATCCGCGGCCGTGCCTGCGAACACGTTGACGTGCAGCGGCAGCAGCGTCTCCCGCCGCGCCGCCGACCGTACGGCGAGGGCGGCCAGTTCGCCGTCGAGTTCGGGGCTGCGGCGTGCCTGGGCCAGTACGTCGCCCCGCTCCGGCCGGGCGAGTAACTCCATGGCCGTCACGGAGCCGGTCGTGAGGTTCACGACCGGCTGGAAGGCGAAGCGGAGATGGTCCGTCCAGGAGGGCACAGCAGCATGATGGCCGCATGTGGTGTGCGCGGGCGCGTGGTTCACGCGGAGTTCACGCTCCCTTCCGGAGCGTAGGCACCGGCGGCAGACCGGCGGCGCCCGGCAGGGGTGGTGGGCACCTGCCGTACGGCCGTCCACCAGTCCTGCACCTGCCGGGGAATGGCTACGGCTTCGTCCGCTGACGGCGCCTTGTGGTTACCGGCCCGACCGCGCGGAACCCGGTGCCCGCGGGGCGTACCTCAGCGGACCACGACGACCCCTCGGGGCCACCGCTGAACCAACCGGCCACCACGGGCCCGCGGGTGCGCGACACCGTGCCTCCCCACGCACCCAGCAGAACTGACGGTATGTCAGAAATATGTCATGTCTCAGGCGTTCTCGGCGAGCCACTTGGCAGCGGTCTCGGCCAACTCGTCATCGCGGCCCGCGAGCATCATGCGGATCATCTGCGCGTCGCCGCGCAGCGACCAGGCGGGGTGCCCGAAGGTCGCGGGGTTGTTCTTCTCGATGAGGAAGTGCGCGGGCCAGGCGGTGCCGTAGCCGATGACCGGCAGCCCGGCGAGGTAGCGTTTGCGGCCGCTGACCAGCCCGTACGTGCTCAGCGCGAGCCCGGTCAGGGTGCCCGCCAGATGGATCCACCGCGTGGCCGCCTTCGCGTGCATGGCCACGTAGTACGGCCAGAACTCCTCGTACGATGTGAACGTCTGTTGAGTCATGCCTGCCACCGTAATGCGGTGCGCGGAGGCGGGGGAGCCCCTGTGCGGGCGGGGCAGCGGCGTACGACGGCTACCGGCCCGTCCCGCTCGGACCGAGCCGGAGCAGGACCCCGCCCAGCTGCTGCGGAGTGAGCGGAGGCGCCGGAAGGGGGGCTGCGGCGTCGGTGCGGAAGCCGTCGAGGAGGAGAGCGAGGTAGCGGCGCCAGGCATCGGGTACGACGGCGGCGGAGGCCGGGACCACCCTGCCGAGGGCGGCCAGGGAGAAGAGAAGGTCCTCGGTGACGATGTCGTCCCGTATCGCCCCCTGCTCCTGGGCGCGGCGGAGGAGGAGGCCGACCGTCTCGTGATGGTGGGCCTTGAGCGCTTCGAGTGAGGGGATGCCCTCGATACCGGTCGTCATCAGGTCATTGGCGCCCCGGTCCGCGGCCAGCCCCTGGAAGATGTGCTCCAGATAATCCCGGAGCCCGCTCCAGGCGTCCTCGGCCAGCCGGGCTTCCTCGCCCACCCGCAGGGTCGCGGTGAGGGAATCGTGGAAGACCGCCTCGATGAGCGCCGCACGGGTGGGGAAGCGCCGGTAGAGCGTGGCGTTGCCGACACCGGCCCGGCGGGCGATGTCGTCCAGCGGCGCGTCCACACCCTGTTCGGAGTAGATCTCCCGGGCCGCTGCGATCAGCAGGTCCCGGTTGCGCTGGGCGTCCCGCCGCAGCGGCGTCTGCCTCTCGTCCCCGGCATCCATGAGCGGCACCCTAGCAAGAACCGTGGAGCCATCCCCGGTTGGTGCGGGTCCCGCCCAACCGGCGTTCCCGGCTTCTGCGCAGCGCTCCCCACCGTTCGCGGGCGGACCGCTCACGTGGTCAGGGACCGCTCGGCGATCTGTGCCATGCGGCGTTCGAAGACCTTCTGCGCATCCGGGGTGAGAGTCCGGAGGGCGACCATGCCCGTGAGGATCACGTCGCACAGCTCGTTCTGTACGTCCTCCCACGTGTGGCTGAGGCCCTTACGCGGATTCGACCCCATGACACCGTGCAGCGCCTCGGCGACCTCCCCGGCCTCCTCGCTGATCTTCAGGACGCGAAGCAGGCGCGCCATCTCCGCGGGCGCCTGGCTCTCCTCGTCCAGCCATTCCACGAGCCGGCGGACAGTGCTCCAACTGCTCTGGTCCATGCGCTCCTCCGGGGGTGGGGTGTGGTGCACGAGCCCCTGGTACAGCGCGTCCGGGTCCGGCACGGCGACCGGCCGGAGACTAGCCGAGAAGACTCGGAGCCCGGTTGCGGGGTGTCGGCCCGAGTGGCCCGAGCGAGGGCACCGTCACGGCAGCCTCACCGATGGGATGTCAGAGACCTCCGGTGGACGAGGAAGTCGAAGGAGGTGTCGGGGAAGAGCTCCGGCTTGTACGTGAAGTGCCACCACTCCTCGGGGAGGTTGACGAACCCCTGCCCCTCCAGGGTCTCCTTGAGCAGCAGCCGGTTCGCACGCTGCCTGCCGTGGATGCGGGGATCCAGGGTGTGGGAGAGCGTGTCGAAGCAGTCGAAACCCGTCCCCATGTCGACGGAGTTGTCGGGGAACCGCTCGGCACGAGGCGCGTAACAGGGCACCAGCGGCTCGCCGGGCTCGTACGGGCGGGTCGGCCGGGCCGGCAGCTTCACCATCGTCAGATCGACGGTGCTGCCGCGGCTGTGCCCGGACTTCTCCGCGATGTAACCGTCCTCGAACAGGCGCGTCTTGTCGACCTTCGGATAGAACTCACCCTTCATCGACTGGTCGTCCAGGTCCTCGGCCCACTCGACGAAGTGGTCAACGGCCCGCTGCGGCCGGTAGCAGTCGTACACCTTGAGTGCGTAGCCCTTGCGCAGCAGCTTCTTCTGCGCCCGGTGGAGGGCCTTCGCCGCAGGGGCCGTGAGGATGCACAGCGGCCTCCGGTAGCCGTCGATGCGCTCGCCGACGAAGTTGTGCGGCGTCACATAGCGGATGTCCTGAAGGATGGTCGGGTCGACGTCCCGGAGGGCGACGAACTCCTTGGGGGCCTGTGGCTCCGGCCGGGCCCGTGCCACGTCGGGAGCGGCCGTGGCGGCGACGAGCACGGCGGCGGACAGGGTGAGGGCGCGCAGTGCGGCGGCAAGTCCTGGCATGCCTCCTGGATCTACCAGGTGGGCGGCGCCGCGGGAAGCGGTCCTGGTGCGAAGCGCCATGGGATACAGTCCGCGCGTGACCGGCCCGGAACCCTTCTCCCACTGCTCGTACTGCGGCGCCGCGTACCCGCCCGACACCGGCTGGCCGCGGCACTGTCCGGAGTGCGGCGGCACCGTCTACCGCAACCCGCTGCCGGTCGCCGTTGCGCTGCTGCCCGTCCGGCACGCCCACGGCACCGGCCTCACGGTCGTCCGCCGCACCATCGAACCCCGCCGCGGTCGGATCGCCCTGCCCGGCGGGTTCATCGACCACGGGGAGGACTGGCGCGACGCCCTGGTACGCGAGCTCGCCGAGGAGACCGGCATCACCGCCGCGGCCGGACATGTGAGCCTCACCGACGTGCTCAGCTCGCCCGCGGGCCATCTGCTGGTCTTCGGCCTGCTGCCCGAACGTACGGCGGACAGCCTCCCGCCGTCGCGGCACACGGATGAGACGGAAGGGTGGGAGATCCTGGAGAAGCCGGTCGAACTGGCCTTTCCTCTGCACACCCTGGCCGCGCGGGCATGGTTCGCCGGGCGGTACGACGGCCTGCTGCGCGCTCAGTCCCAGGAGAAGCCGCGCTGAGTCCCGCCTCCGGTGCGCCGCTCAGCCCACCCGTCCGCGCACGCGCACCGGATAGCCGACCTCTCCGCCCCCGGCCCGCTCCACCACGACCCGGTCGTCCTCCCACCGTGACACGAACCGCTCGACCGGCGGATGCTCCCAGCCGTCACCGGCGTCGACGACGACCAGCCCGCCGCCCGAGCGCCCGGGCGCGGGCGGCCATACCTCCAGCTCCACCCGGCCGTCCTCTCCCATGACAGGCAGCACCGAGCCCGCCCGCGCCAGAACCGGAATCCGTGACAGCGGTGCGTCCAGCAACACCTGCCCCGGGCCGTCGTACGCCTCACCGGATGCCGTGTCGTACCACCGCCCGCGCGGCAGCCGCACCGCCCGCCGGGTCGCGCCGCGCTCCAGCACCGGGGCGACGAGCAGCGCATTGCCCAGCAGAAACTCGTCCTCGCAGTCACGCAGTGCCCGGTCCCCCGGGGAGGACCACCACACCGGACGCGCATACGGTGCGCCCGTACGGTGTGCCAGATGGGACAGGGTGACGAAGTACGGCCGGAGCCGCTCCCGTTCGCGCAGCGCCTCGCGCGCGTGGTCCAGCGCCCGCGGGCCGAACTCCCACGGCTCCCGCCGCCCGGCGGAGATCGCCGAGTGCGTACGGAACAGCGGCAGCCAGGCGCCGAGCTGGAACCAGCGCACATACAGCTCCGGTGACGGAGAGCCGCTGAAACCGCCGACATCCGGACCGGAATAGGGCACTCCGCTCAGTCCCAGCCCCAGCACCAGCGCCAGCGAGGCCCGCAGCCCCGGCCAGCCGGTGCACACGTCGCCGGACCAGCTGCCCCCGTACCTCTGCATACCCGCCCACCCCGAGCGGGAGAAGAGGAACGGGCGCTCCTCCGGTCGCAGTTCGCACAGACCGTCGTACCCGGCTCTGGCCATTTCCAGCCCGTAGACGTTGTGCGCCTCCCGGTGGTCGCCGCCCCGCCCCTCCAGAGCGTGCCGGGCCGAACGCGGAAGGGTCGGGTCGCCGAAGGCCGCGAAGGACACCGGCTCGTTCATGTCGTGCCAGAACCCGGAGAAGCCCTGTGCCGAACGCTCCGTGTACAGGTCGCCCCACCACTTCCTCGCCCGTGGATCGGTGAAGTCGGGGAAGACCGACTCCCCGGGCCAGACCTCCCCGCGCACCTCCGCGCCCCGCGCGTCCCGTACGAAGACGTCCGCGGCGCTCCCGCTGTCGTACACCGGATTGCCGGACTCCGCCTTCACCGCCGGATCGACGATCGACACCAGCCGCACCCCGTCCGCGCGCAGCTCCCGGGCCAGCCCCGGCAGATCGGGAAAGCGCTCTGTGTCCACCGTGAAGATCCGGTGCCCGCGGTAGTGGTCGATGTCCAGGTGCACGGCGGAGAGCGGCAACCCGCGCTCGCGATAGCCCGCCACCACGCGCCGGACCTCCTCCGCGCTGCCGAAGCCCCAGCGCGCGTGGTGATGACCGAGCGCCCAGCTCGGGGGGATCGCGGGCGCGCCCGTGAGTGCCGCCCAACCGTGCAGTGCACGGGCGGGGCTGCCGACCACGGTCCAGGAACGGAGCGGCCCGCCGTCGAACCGCAGTTCGCAGGAGCCGGGGCGGTCGTGCCCGGATCCGGCGCCCTCCTCACCCTCGCGGAGCCGCACCCGGCCGTCCCAGGGATTGTCGTGGAACACCAGATGAGTCCCGGCGTCCGCGACGACCATCTGCACCGGCATCGTGATGTACAGCGGGTCGTCCCCGGGCTCGAACGCGCCGCCCGGATCGGTGTTCCACAGACGGTACGAACCGTCCCGCAGGCGGGGGCCCGAGCTCCGCCCGCCGAGTCCGAAGAAGCGCGCGTCGGCCGCCACCTCGAACCGCTGTACCCAGCGCGCACCGGTCCCCTCCGCTCCGGAGACGGGATCCCACCAGCGCGGGGGCAGGTCTCGCCGGAGGACCACACCGCCCGGCGTACGGATCTCCACCATCCCGTGCCGGGACACCACCACGGTCACCCGCTCCGAGACGACGCGCCAGCCGCCGTCCTTGTCCGGCTCCAGCGCCGCGCGTACGTCGGCGTCCGGGCAGCCGCCCGCCAGCGCGTACGAGGGCTCCGGCTCCGCATCGTCCCAGCCGCAGAAGACGGCGCCGCCCGCGGTCACCCTCACCCGGAGCGAGGAGCGGGCGAACCGCACCACGCCGCCCCCGGGCTGTGGCTCCGCACTCTGCGCGAGGCCCGGCACACGCGCCCGCTCCGCGCCCCGTCTCGGCAACCCGGCCGCATCGGCACGCTGCCGCCGCCACGCCGACCGTACGGAGCGCAGCCCTTGCGCCGTACCGACCGCCTTCACCGACCGCACCAGATCCCGCGCATCCATGCTGTTCACCCTGCCATTGACGACCCGCGGTACGAGGCGCGTTCAACTGTCGTTCACCCGTAGTGGGCGCACCCTTCCTCCCCTCATGCGGGGGGCCCACCCTGGTGCCGGAGTCGATCACGTGGCATCGTCCTGCTCAGCCGCGCTACGAGCACGACCACCCGCCGAACCGGGGAACCCGATGCCCGTGAAGCGCAGCGACGCCGACCACCGAAGCAGACCGACGCAGACGAGCGGACCGAACAGCGCAGACCGACGCAGACCGACCACCAAGCGACGCCGACACCCGGCGCCCCACCCGGCGCCGACACCCGGCGCCCACCGAGCAGACCGCCGCAGCCCAGCAGACCATGCGACGCAGACCACGCGTCCAGCCCGGGAGCCGTGCCATGACCTCAGCGAACACCGCACCGACGCCCCCACCGCAGCCGGAGGCGCTGTGGCGGCCGGGAGCCGATCGCATCGCCGGGGCGCAGATCACCGCCTTCCAGGAGTGGGCCGCCGACCGGTACGGCGCCCCGCGAACCGTGCCCGGCGACCCGGCTGCCGGCTACACCGCTCTCCACCGCTGGTCGGTCGAGCAGCTCGAACCCTTCTGGCAGGCCGTGGCCGAGTGGTTCGAGGTGCGCTTCGGCAGCCCGTACGAGCGGGTGCTCGCCGCCCCGGCGATGCCCGGCGCCCGCTGGTTCCCCGGCGCCACCCTCAACTACGCGGAGCACGCCCTGCGCGCCGCCGAGGACCCGGCCCGCGCCGACAGCCCCGCGCTGCTCCACGTCGACGAGACGCACGACCCGCAGCCGGTGACCTGGGGCGAACTGCGGCGGCAGGTCGGCTCCGCCGCCGCCGCACTGCGCCGCCTCGGCGTCCGTCCCGGCGACCGCGTCAGCGGCTACCTCCCCAACGTCCCCCAGGCCGTCGTCGCCTTTCTCTCCACCGCCGCCGTCGGCGCCGTCTGGACCTCCTGCGCCCCCGACTTCGGCGCCCGCAGCGTCCTCGACCGCTTCCAGCAGGTCGAGCCGGTGATCCTCTTCGCCGTCGACGGCTACCGCTACGGCGGCAAGGAGCACGACCGCGGCGAGACCGTCGCCGAGCTGCGCCGTGAACTCCCCACCCTGCGCGCCGTGGTGCACATCCCGCTGCTCGGCACCCCCGCGCCCGAGGGGGCGCTGGACTGGGCCGACCTGGTCGCCGCCGATGTGGCACCCGCCTTCGAGCAGGTCCCGTTCGACCACCCCCTCTGGGTGCTCTACTCCTCCGGGACCACCGGCCTGCCCAAGGCCATCGTCCAGTCCCAGGGCGGCATCCTCCTCGAACACCTCAAGCAGCTGGGCCTCCACACCGACCTCGGCGCGGGCGACCGCTTCTTCTGGTACACCTCCACCGGCTGGATGATGTGGAACTTCCTCGTCTCCGGCCTGCTCGTGGGCTCCACCGTCGTCCTGTACGACGGCAGCCCCGGCTTCCCCGACACAGGCGCCCAGTGGCGGGTCGCCGAACGCACCCGAGCGACCTTCTTCGGGACCTCCGCCGCGTACGTCATGGCCTGTCGCAAAGCGGAGGTGCACCCGGGCCGGGACTTCGACCTCTCCCGCGTGAAGTGCGTCGCCACCACCGGTTCCCCGCTGCCGCCCGACGGCTTCCGGTGGCTCCACGACGAGGTCGCCGACAACCTGTGGATCGCCTCCGTGAGCGGCGGCACCGACGTCTGCAGCTGCTTCGCCGGAGCCGTCCCCACCCTCCCCGTCTTCACCGGCGAACTTCAGGCCCCCTGTCTCGGCACCGACCTCCAGGCCTGGAACCCGCATGGCAAGCCGGTGGTCGACGAGGTCGGCGAACTCGTCGTCACCAACCCCATGCCCTCCATGCCGATCCACTTCTGGAACGACCCGGACGGCCACCGCTACCGCGAGAGCTACTTCGAGATGTTCCCCGGCGTATGGCGGCACGGCGACTGGATCACCCTCACCGCTCGGGGCACGGTCGTGATCCACGGCCGCTCCGACTCCACCCTCAACCGGCAGGGGGTCCGTATGGGCTCGGCCGATATCTACGAGGTGGTCGAACGCCTCCCCGAAATCCGCGAGTCCCTGGTCATCGGCCTCGAAGAGCCGGACGGCGGCTACTGGATGCCGCTCTTCGTCCACCTCGCCGAAGGCGCCGCACTCGACGACACGCTCCGTGACCGCATCAAGCGAACCATCCGCGAACAGCTCTCGCCCCGCCACGTCCCCGACGAGATCATCGAGGTCCCCGGCGTGCCCCACACCCTCACCGGCAAGCGCATCGAGGTCCCCGTCAAACGACTGCTCCAGGGCACCCCGCTCGACAAGGCCGTCAACCCCGGCTCGGTCGACGACATCGCACTCCTCCGCCACTACGAACGCGTCGCCCGCGACCACGCGTCGTAGCCGTCACGCTCCGTTGTCAGACCCCCTGGTTACGGTGAGTGAGCACTGACCGGACGTGACGAGGGGGAGAGATGACACCGGCGGAGTACGGCGACAAGCAACCGAGCACGGGGCACACGCTGAGCACGCGACACACGGCGCACCCGCTGCGCAGGGAGGCACCGAGCACCGTGGCCCTGCTGGCCGACGAGGAGGACTTCGCGGCCATGCGGCGCTATACGACGTTCGCCTTCGACGACCACACCCGGTATCTGCGGGAGATGGAGGGGCTTCTGCGCTCACTGTCGGACCAGGGAGTCCACACCACGGTGGCACTCTTCGACCCGCGTGAGTACGAGGAATTCTGTGAGGACGCCCGTCTCGACCCCGACCGGGCGGACAGCCGTACGCGGTACACCGCCGACGTCGCGGCCCTGGGCGCCACGGTGCCCTACGCCGGCCAGCCGGTCGACCGCCTGGTGCCCGAGCTGATCGGGGAGGCCGAGCGGCACGCCACGTTCGAGTGGGCGACGGCACTCCTGGCAGGCGTCGACGACTGCCCCGACTGCGACCGGGGACGGGGGCGCGCCGCGTACGCCCGTGCGTCCCGCGCCCTGATGGGACTGGTCGAAGCGGTCGGTCCCGGCACGCACCATGTGGTGTGCAGCGTGCCCGTAGGAGCCGCCTCGCTCATCGCGACCTGCCACGCCGAGTGCGACGACCGTGCCCGGGTGCGTCTCCTGGAGTCGGAAGCCCTGCTCCTCAGCACCGTCCTGGCGGCGGGAATCGCCACCGACAGCCGTGGTGGCATCGTCATCCGCAGCAGCCCTCCCGCGCCGAGGCGAGCCGGCGCGGATACGGGTGCGGGTACCGACATCGTCCGGGGCTGGGCGCTTCGCGACGGCTGGCCCCGTCCCCTGAGCGAGGCGGAGGTCTTCACCGCCTACTGCACCGACGCGGACACCGGAGAACCGGTGCCTCCCGAGCACGGAGTCGACTACCGCCCCGGCATCGCGCTGCCGCTGCCGGAGGACGACCGCTGAATACGGCGGTGGCCGCTTGAACACGGTGGTGGCCGCCCCGCACCGGGCGGGACGGCCACCACCGTCGTAGTCCTGTTGCTGCCTGTTGCTGCGTCACCCGCCGGGAACCGACCGGTGCGCAGGTCACTCTCCCGACAGCACCGCCTGCGCGGCTCGCCGCGCCTCGTCAGCGGTGTCCGCCGCACGGGCGGCCGCCGCCGCGCGCTCGCACTGGGCGAAGGTGTGCTTGGCCAGGGTGGCCCGCACATAGGGAAGGGACGCGGCGCCCATCGACAGGCTCGTCACGCCCAGACCGGTGAGGACGCAGGCGAGCAGCGGGTCGGAGGCAGCCTCACCGCATACACCACAGCTCTTGCCCTCGGCCTTCGCCGCCTCGGCGGAGAACGCCACGAGGTCGAGCAGCGCCGGCTGCCACGGGTCCTGCAGCCGGGACACGGCACCGACCTGGCGGTCGGCGGCGAAGGTGTACTGCGCGAGATCGTTCGTGCCCAGAGAGAGGAACTCGACCTCCTGAAGGACCGAGCGCGCCCGGAGCGCGGCGGACGGAATCTCCACCATCGCGCCGAACTTCGCCTGGAGACCCGCCTCGCGACAAGCGTCGGCGAACGCCTTGGCATCGGTGCGGTCGGCCACCATCGGGGCCATCACCTCGAGGTAGACCGGCAGGCCCTCGGCGGCCTTGGCGAGCGCGGTCAGCTGCGTCCGCAGCACGTCCGGGTGGTCCAGCAAGGTGCGCAGACCCCGCACGCCCAGCGCCGGGTTCGGCTCGTCGGAGGGGGTGAGGAAGTCCAGCGGCTTGTCCGCACCCGCGTCCAGCACCCGCACGACGACCCGGCCCTGAGGGAACGCCTCGAGCACGGTGCGGTACGCCTCGACCTGCTTCTCCTCCGACGGCGCGTTCTTGCTGTCGTCGAGGAAGAGGAACTCGGTACGGAACAGACCCACCCCCTCCGCGCCCGCCTCGACAGCCGCCGGGACATCGGCCGGCCCGCCGACATTGGCCAGCAGCGGCACCTTGTGCCCATCGGACGTCGCTCCCGGGCCGGACGAGGCTGCCAGCGCCGCCCTCCGCTCGGCGGCCGCGGCCTCCATCTCGGCGCGCTTCTCCGCCCCGGGCTCGACGAAGATCTCACCGGTACTGCCGTCGACGGCGATGACCGTGCCCTCGGCGAGCTCCCCCGCACCCGGCAGCGCCACCACCGCCGGCACCCCCAGTGCCCGGGCGAGAATGGCGCTGTGACTGGTCGGCCCGCCCTCCTCGGTCACGAAGCCGAGTACCAGCGTCGGGTCGAGCAGAGCGGTGTCCGCCGGCGCGAGATCGCGCGCGATCAGTACATACGGCTCGTCGCTGTCCGGCACCCCCGGCATCGGCACTCCGAGCAGACGGGCCACGATGCGGTTCCGTACGTCGTCCAGGTCCGCGACCCGGCCCGCCAGGTACTCCCCGGCACCCGCCAGCAGCGCCCGGTACGAGGCGAAGGCGTCGTACACGGCCCGCTCGGCCGTACTCCCGACAGCGATACGGCTCTCGATGTCCGCCAGCAGCTCCGGGTCCTGAGCCATCATCGCCTGGGCCTCGAGCACGGCCTGCGCTTCGCCGCCCGCCAGATTGCCGCGCGCGACCAGGTCAGCGGAGACGGCCTCCACCGCCTGCCGGGCGCGCCCCTGCTCACGCGGTGCCTCCTCGGTGGGGATCTGCTTCGCCGGCGGCTCCAGTACCGCCGTACCCATGTGCCTGACCTCGCCGATCGCCACCCCGTGGCTCACACCGACGCCTCGCAGTGTTGTCTCCATTGCACCCGTCTCCGGTTTCTCCGGTTGAGGCGGCGAAACTCGTCACGCCGCTGTGGATGTCCGTATGCGCCGACCACACGGCGCGCAGCTCACTTCCAGCGGAAGAGAGCGTCGCCAGGCTTCACGTCGGTGCCGTCAGCGATGTCCGAGAGGTCCTCGGCCGCCGCCTCGAGCGCCACCACCGGGCACACCGGAGACTTGCCGGCAGCCTCGACCGCCGCCGGGTCCCACCGCACCACGGCCTCCCCGCGCCGTACGGTGTCGCCCTTGTTGACCAGCAGCTCGAAGCCCTCGCCGTTGAGCTGCACGGTGTCGATGCCCAGATGGGTCAGCACACCATGCCCCTCGCTGTCGACCACGACGAAGGCGTGCGGGTGGAGGGACACGATGATGCCGTCGACGGGCGAAACGGCCTCCGAGGGCTCACGCAGGGGGTCGACCGCGGTCCCGGGCCCCACCATCGCTCCGGAAAAGACCGGGTCGGGCACCGCCGCCAGTCCGATCGAACGTCCTGCGAGCGGGGACGTCACGGTGGTCATGGGAAGCCTCCCAGGGGCTGAGACTGAGCAGGCGTGGTCGCCAGGGGTCATGGAGGACATGCTGATCAGAAGACTAAGTCATGGGACGACCCGATTCCGTGCCGCAGACGGCGCCCGGACCGGGCTGTGTGGCCGCGGAATCGATTTGCCTCGTCCGGGGCGGCGATGTAGGGTCGTACCCCTGTCCGCAACCGAGGCATCACGGAGTTCCGTGAACTCGGCGAGGACGACCACACCTATCAAACCTGATCCATTCTCGGATCGAATTCTGCGTGCCCGCAGATGCCGGTCAGAGACACGGAAAAAGCCTGATAGAGTTGGAAACACCGAAGGGAAGCGCCCGGAGGGCCCGGAGACGGGGCCGAAGGAAGCGTCCGTTCCTTGAGAACTCAACAGCGTGCCAAAAGTCAACGCCAGATATGTTGATACCCCGTCTCCGGACC
>NZ_JBQQBW010000141.1:0-15145 GCF_052245415.1 Streptomyces sp. 8N706
CTCGTCGAGCATGTCGCGGAGGGCTTCGGCGCTGCGGTCCAACTCCTCGGCGGTGAGGGGTTCCTCGGCGGCGGAACGGCCCGGGGCCGAGGCGGCGACGTCGTACGCCACCGGGGAGGCGTCAGGGCTGGACAGGCCGGACGACGCCGCAGGGCCGGGCGGTGCGGCAGGGCCGGGCGGTGCGGCAGGGCCGGACGGACCGGGCGGTGCGGCGAGGTCGCCGTCCGGGGGAGACGCCGTGCCGCCGCCGTCCCGCACGGACGCTCCAGTCCCCGGGCCCCGTACCGCGTCGCCGGCCGCGGAGAGGTCATCGGGGTGCTCGTCCCCGCCCGCACCGCTCGCCGCGTCGGTCGGGGATGCCGGACCGGGCCGTGCCCCGGTGTACGACGCGTGGTCACCTGCCACGGCCCCGCCGTGGGTGCCGGCGGTGGAACCGCTCGTGCCGCCCGTGAACAGGTTGCTGTCCGCCGTGGGTTGCTCGGGGAGCCGGTCGGCGGGCAGCACCTCGCTCACGCTGCCCGGTGCCATGCCGTCGGTCGCCGTATGGGCCGGTGCTCCCCCGGCGGACGGCTGCCCGGTGGTGCGGCGGGCCGGAGAGGCGGCGTCCGGACCCGTACCCGCGTCGGCCCGGCGGGGCCGGGGTACCTCCGCCCCTGGAAGGCTGAGCAGTTCGGCCAGGCGCGCGTCGGCGCCGATGGAGTCCGCCTGGCGGCGCTCCGCCCCATAGGCGGACTCCGCGGCCTGGGCCGCGTCCGCGGCGCGGGCCGCGGCGAGTTCGGCACGGGACTCCGAGGCGGCGGCTTCCCTGGCGCGGTCGGCGGTCCCCGCGGCAGTGTCGCGGGCGGTTTCCCAGGCGGCTGCCGCGGATTTCTCCGCGTCTCCGGCGGCCAAGGCGGCGCGCGCCGGATCCGCGTCCGGGGCGGTGGGGCCACCTCCCTGCGACGGCTGGGGGACGTCGAGCCAGCCGGCCCGTACGGCCTCGGCCGTCTCCTGCTCGACCTCGGCGAGCCTCTGGCGCAGATGCTGGGTCTCGCTGCGGGCGCGTTGCGCCTCGGTGGCGGCGGCCGTGGCATCACGGTGTGCCGCTTCCCCCTCCGCCTGGAGGGCGCTGGAACGCTCTTCCTCCTCAGCCGCGACCCGCTCGCCGTCCTCCGCGGCCGCGTGCAGAGCCCGTACGAGCTCGGCAGCGGCCGTGGCGCGGGCCGCGAGCGCGGGAGCGGCGTCACGCTCGGCTTCGCGGATGGCGGCGGCGACCCGCGCGGAGCGGTCGGCGGCGGCGCGGTGCCGCAGCACCGCCTCGGCGGCCTGCCAGGCGGACAGCAGGGTCCGGGCCTCGCCGAGTTCGCGGCGCTGTGCGGCAGCGGCCTTCTCCCCCGCCGCGAGGGCCAAAGAGGCATGGCGGTAGGCGAGTTCGGCCCCGATCAGCGCGCTGCGGCCACGCGCTTCCTCAGCCTGTGTGACGCTCCGCGCGGCGGCCGTGACCTGCTGGGTGAGGTCCGCCGCGCGGCCCCGCTCCTCCCCGGCGCGGGCCGAGAGCCGCCGGGCGAGCGTACGGGTACGGCGTTCGGCCCTGGCGTGCACATCCCGCGCCCGCTCGCGCTCGGCGGTGGCCTCGACGATCCGGCCGAGGAGGTCGACCGATGCCGCGGTGAAGTCCCGTTCGGCCATCAGTTCGGCCCGTCGGCCCAGCTTGTGGGCGAAGCCGTGGACGAGGTCGGCGAGTCCGTCGGTGTCGCGGGTGTCGGTGACGGCACGCAGCAGCAGATCGGTGAAGTCCGAGTCGTTCTTGACCGCGAAGAGACCGGCGGCCTCGCCCTCGTCAGCGTTCATCTCCCGCTGGTACCGGAAGAGTTCGGGGTCCAGACCCAGCTCGCCCAGGTGTTCGTTCCAGCGTTCGTGGATCTCCTCCCACACCACGTCGAGGTTCGGATAGGCCTTGCCCGCCTCGGTGATGGCGTCGCGGAAGCCCTTCATCGTACGGCGGCGGCCCTGTGCACCGGAGGCGCCCTCGACCGGGGCGCGTACGGCGGTGGACTCGGCGACCGGCAGCGAGTCCAGGCTCATACCGGGCCCGGGGCGGAAGGAGTACCAGGCCTCGGCGAACTTCCGCGGGTCGCCCGAGACCTGGCGCCCGCGCCACTCGCTGACCTTGCCGACGACCACGCACTCGCCGGTGACGGTGTGCTGCCACTCCAGGGCGACATGCCCGCAGTCGTCGGCCAGCAGGAACTTGCGCAGCACGCCGGAGCTCGCCCCGCCCAGGGTGTTGCGGTGGCCGGGCAGCATGACCGAGAAGATCAGTTTGAGGAGTACGGACTTGCCGCCGCCGTTCTCCAGGAAGAGCACGCCCGCGGGGGCGGGACGGCGCGGCGGGCCGGTGGGCTCGTCCTCGAAGAAGTCCGCCTGCGTCGGCGCCGGGTTGGTCACCGGCTCGCCCACACCGCGCAGGTCCAGCACGGTGTCGGCATAGCGCGCACCGGCGGGCCCGATGGAGTAGAGGCGGACCCGGGACAGCTCGTACATGGCGGCGGACTCTCGTTGTATGCGGGGTGTGCGGGGCGGGTGGTCAGGAGTGGAACGGCAGGCCGGCGTCCGCGGCCAGGTCGAGGTCGTCGGTGTCGTCCGGGGGAAGCAGGGTCGCGGAGCCGTCGCTCACGGGCACGACGCCGAGCTCCAGCAGCTCGACCATGGCGGCGCTGCCGGCCAGGTCGCGGACCTGCAACTGGTAGCGCGCGGTGGTGCGGTAGGCGCCTCCCGCGTCGTCGCCGGTGCGCTGCAGAAAGCCGGAGTCGGTGAGGAAGGCGACGGCCTTGCCGACGATGCCGGTGGTCGAACCGGCCAGTCTCCGGGCGTCCTTGGTGGCACCGGTGGCGCTGCGCCGGGCGTAGACCCGCCAGGCCGCCTCGAGCCCGGGGGCTCCGCTCGCGGGGTCGGTGTTCTCCCCCTGCTGCCCGGCACGCTCCTCGAGGCGGCGGCAGGCCTGGCGTACGAATGCCTCGACACCGTTGACGGTGATCCGGCCGATGTAGCCGTCGTCGGCGAGGTCCTCCGGGCGGGGAAAGGCCATGGCCGCGACGGCGAGGTGGGCGAGCCCGTGCAGAAACCGGTCGGCGGAGTCCGAGGAGGCGCGGCGGGCGTAGTCGCCCATGCGGACCGCGAAGACCGAGTCCTCGGCGGCCGCCACGGCCATCCCCGCCCGTGTGGACACCTCGAGGACCACGAGGCCGAGTCCGGCGGCGATCGCGTCCGCGAGCCGCGCGAAGGCCGGGTCGTCGCGGTGGCGCCGCAGGAGCTCGGCGTAGTCGGCGTCCCGGGCGGGCTGCAGCTTGGGCTGCAGCCCGAAGGCGACGAGCCGCGCGGCGTCGGAGGCATCGGCGGAGGTGATCCCGCCGACGGCCCCGGTGGACCCGTTCGAGCCCGGCATCGCATACGTCCCGGCTCCGGGCAGCACTCCGCCGCCCGGCTCCGGCGGCTCACCCACGGCGGACGAGAGGTCGTGCTGAGCCGTCTCGTCGGCGTCGTACTCGGTCATGGGTGCGGCTCCTTGCAGCGGGCGGTCTCGAGAAGGTTCCTCCGGCGCCACGGCCAGCGGTTCCCACGACGCGGACCGGCAGCCGTGGCCGGGGCCACCTCATGTCGGCATGACAGCCGCACTAGGCCGCCTCCGTCCGGTCCGCGGCCATTCCGGCCGCGTCGAGGAGGGCCGTGCCGACGATGAGGTCGGCCCCGCCGAACTCCGGGTCGTCGAGCTCGGTGCCGTCGTCGACCGCGAACAGCAGCCGCGGCTCGCCCTGCCGGTAGGCGGTGCCTACCGGCGGGCTGGCGGCGTGCACGGCCAGCAGGGCGACCAGATACGGGAGTTCGGGGTCCTGGCCGCGGGCATCCGCGAGCAGTCCGGACAGCCGGCGCGGCGCGTCCGCCGGAAGGTCGAGGAGCTCCATCGCCGAAGCCAGCTGCTCCTCGCTGAAGCGGCTGTCGTCGGGGGTGGCGACGAGGTCCGGTTCGGGCATCTCGGCGCCCAGGTGTTCGCGTTCGACCGGAGGGGTCAGCAACAGCTCCACCAGATCGCCGACCCGTACGGCGGCCGGGGTCCGCAGGCCCGTGCCCCGGGCGAAGAAGGCGTCGGTGACCCGGGTGGCCCGCTCGACCGCCAACGGCAGTACGGGCGCGACGAGCTGCCCGTAGAGGTCGAGGCCCGCCCGGGCGGTGGGGGTGGCGAACGCCTGCCGGTCCTGCTCGGCGCGGAAGAGCGGCCCGGCCTCGAGCAGCCGCGACTGGAGCTGCGTGTGGCGGCGGATGCAGTCCTTGACGATGTCGACCAACTCGGCGGCGCGGCGCTTGTGGCCGGCGTCCTCGGCCTCGTCGCGGGCGCGGCGGATATTGGTCAGGATCGCGTTCTCGTGGCGGTAGCGGTCGGCCACATGGTCGAGCGCTTCGGCGATCATGTCCGGCACGGTGCGCAGCCAGTCGACGGCCCGGACATTGCGCCGGGTGGCGTCGAGCGTTCTGCGGAGCGTCTCGGCGTACTGGACGGTGCGGTAGCGGGCCTGCTCGGCGGCGAGCTGGGCGTCGGCCAGCCTGCCGCGGCTGATGAGCACCTCCAGCTTCACCTCGGCGGCGATCTGCGCGCTGGTCACATCGGTGTCGAGGGCGCCGACCAGGACATTGACCGCTTCGTCCGTGGTGCGCAGATACACACTGCCACCGGGCCCGGGCACCTCCTCGACCAGTTTGAAGTCGTAGTCGCGCCGGACGTAGGCGCCGTCCGGACCGAAAGTGCCGTAGACGGCGCGGAATCCGCGGTCCACGCTGCCGACGTTGATGAGGTTCTCCAGCACCCACCGGGCCACCCGCTCATGCTCGGCCGCGGGGCGGTCCGGGGCCTGGGCCGCGACCCGCGGCAGCAGTCGGGCCACTATCTGCTCATGGTCGGCTCCGGTGTCGAAGTCCATGGTGAGCGTGACGAGGTCGATAGCGGCAAGCGCGACCTCCGCCATCGCGTAGACCGTGTACTCACCCGCGAGGTTGGCCTTGCGCACATCCAGGTCGTGCAGCGGTGCGGTGCAGGCGAGGGCGCGCAGCCGCCGGGCCAGCCCCTCGTCGGCGGCCGGCCCCGGGGCAGGGCGCGGCCCCGCGCTGAGCTGGGGCGGAGCGGAGTCCGAGGCGTGCGAAGTCACGACGGACAGATTAGGTCCTCGGACTGACAACGGCCCAAACGGCACGGACCGGGGCCTTCGGTCCCGCCGGAGGGCGCCACCCGGACCTGCCCCGCCCCCTACGAGACCAATACATCCGCTACATAAGAGACATTGGCGCAGGCCTCATACTCTCTGGCACGCGACCCGCTATGACACCATTCGAGCATTTCGCTCAATGAAGGGCCCCTTCGGCGATCCGCAGATCGGTGGTGGTGTTCACCGCCGTGGCCAGGATCGTCCGCAGGCCCAGCGCGGCCGAGGCGACGGCCATCGACGGTTCGTCCCGGTCCACGACCTGTTCCGGGGCGTACGGGACATGGACGAAGCCGCCGCGCAGTGCGGGCCGCCGGGTGGCGATGAGATGGGCCAGTCCGTAGAAGACGTGGTTGCACACAAAGGTGCCGGCCGTCTGGGATACGACGGCGGGGAGCCCTGCCGCACGTACCGCGGCCACGCATGCCTTGACCGGCAGGCCGGTGAAGTAGGCGGCGGGCCCGCCGTCCACAATCGGTTCGTCCACGGGCCGGCGGCCCGCGTTGTCGGGGATCCGGGCGTCGTCGAGGTTGATCGCCACGCGCTCGACGGCGATGTCCGGGCGGCCCCCCGCCTGCCCCACGCACAGCACGAGGCCGGGCTCCGTGCGGTCCACCGCCGCCCGTAGTTCCTCCAGTGCCGTGCCGAAGACGCAGCTCAGCCGGGCGGCCGTCACCTCCGTGCCGGGCGGCGGATCGGCGGCGACCAGGGACACGGCCTGCCAGGACGGGTTGACGTCCTGGCCGCCGAAGGGTTCGAAACCGGTGAGGAGCACCCGGGTCACAGGAGCTGTCACAGGGGGCCTCCCCAGAAGGCGAAGAGCGACATGATGGCGGCATTGCAGGCCAGCAGCGCACCCGCCGTGGGAGTCTGCGCCTTGATCGGCCCGTACCGGTCCTTGAGTTCGAGCAGCGCGGCAGGCACCAGGTTGACGTTGGCCGCCATGGGCGTGACGAGGGTGCCGCAGAAACCGGCCGGCATCCCGATGGCGAGGACGACCGCCGGCGCCCCGTTCATCTGCTCGACGAGTACGGGCCGGCCGACCGGCCGGTGGTGAGCTTTCCGAGCCTGCCGATCAGAGTGCGGGCCTGTTCCCGCAGCCCGGCGCGCTCCAGCAGGCCGATGACCGGAAGGGTGATGACCGGAAGGGTGATAACGAAGACCGTCACCGCGCTGGAGGCGAAGCCGTCACCGAAGGCCGCGAGGACCTCGCGCGGCGAGAGCTTGCCCAGCAGACCGGTGACGATTCCGGCGACCCCCACCACCGGCAAGGGATTGCGTCGCGTGGCGAATCCGAGGATCACCACGAGGACGCCAAGGAGAACGATCATGCGCCCCGCCCCTTCCGCACACAGGACCCCACGGGGACGTGAGGAGATTGCCGGGAGGCTAGAGGATCGTTCTACGATCCGACAAGAGGGCGGTCCTGGGGATCCGTCGACGTCACATCTCCGCGACCCGCCGGGAATACGCCTCGGACAACTGCCGCCGCGAATCCTCCAGATATGCGGCGAGCGTCCGCTCCGCCCGCGCCACCTCACCTGCCTGCAGCGCCGCCAGGATCTGCCGGTTCCGGGCCAGATACGGCTCGTAGAAGCGGCGCGGGTCCTCCATCGCATGGAAGACCAAACGGAGTTCGGCCAGCACACCGCGCATCAGCTCGTCGGTGCGCGGACTCTCGGCCAGGGCGACGATCGCCTGGTGGAAGCGGATATTGGCGGTGGACAAATCCTGCCAAGCCAGTTC
The DNA here is from genome assembly GCF_052245415.1 of Streptomyces sp. 8N706. Lineage (NCBI taxonomy): Bacteria > Bacillati > Actinomycetota > Actinomycetes > Kitasatosporales > Streptomycetaceae > Streptomyces > Streptomyces sp. 8N706. The sequence goes on from NZ_JBQQBW010000141.1 coordinate 6,978, forward strand.
ATCAGCCGCTTTTTCCCCTGCGGCGAGCGCGGCCTCGAGAGCGTCCAGACGGAAGGGCGGATCTCCCAGCCCGCGCACGGCCGCACACTCGACCAGCGTCCGCACCCGGTAGATGTCCAGCAGGTCCTCGAGCGTCACCACACGCACGAAGACACCGCGGTTGAGCTCGTGCACCAGCAGGCGCTCATGGGTGAGCAGCCGGAACGCCTCCCGGAGGGTGTTACGCGAGACCCCGAGCGCCCCGCCGATACTCTCCTCCGAGAGCCGGATGCCAGGCGGGAAGTACCCCTCGGCGATCCGGTCCCGGAGGATGGCCGCGACCCGCTCCGCGGTACTCGTACGCCCCAACAGCGCCCGGTCCTCCTCCAGACCGGCCGCCTCCACGAGCCGGCGCTCGTCCCCGTTGGCCACGGCGCACCTCCCTTTCACCCTGATCAGCTGCTTGCGACAGCAGGAGTCAATCCCAGTACCGAGGCCGGGACAACACCTCTTGTGGGATCGTTCAACGATCCCTTACGGTGTCCGGACGCTCGGCGAACTCCGGCGCGAGCCGGCCCGGCACGGCCGCTGAGCACCGCGCCACCCACGACCACCGAGGCAACGCGCCATCGTCCCGAGGAACTTGAGGAACGGACCTGTATGAGCGATGCGGTGATCGACCTCAACGCCGACCTCGGCGAGGGGTTCGGCCGATGGAGTCTCACCGACGACGACGGCCTGCTCTCCGTCGTCACCAGCGCCAACGTGGCATGCGGCTTCCACGCCGGCGATCCCACGACCATGCGCCGGGTGTGTGCGCTGGCGGCCGAGCGCGGTGTGAGCATCGGCGCCCAGGTCTCCTACCGCGACCTCGCCGGATTCGGCCGCCGCCCGATGGATGTGCCGCCCGAGGAACTCGCGGACGAAATCGCCTACCAGATCGGCGCACTGGACGTCTTCGCCCGCGCGGCGGGGGCCCGCGTGAGCTACGTCAAACCGCACGGAGCCCTGTACAACCGCGTCGCCGTCGACGAGGAGCAGGCGACGGCGGTGGTCGAGGGCATCCAACTCACCGGTGCCGATCTGCCCGTACTCGGGCTCCCCGGCTCCCGGCTGCACGCGGTCGCCGAGCGGGCCGGGCTGCCGGTCGTCCCCGAGGCGTTCGCCGACCGCGCCTATACCGCCGACGGCACACTCGTTCCCCGCCGGCTTCCCGGCGCCGTCGTCAGCGATCCGGCGACGGTGGTCGGACGCTCCGTACGCCTCGCCCTCAAAGGCGAGGTGAGCGCCCTCGACGGGGAGCACGTCGGCATCCGTGCCCGCTCGCTGTGTCTGCACGGCGATACGCCGGGGGCGACGGAGCTGGCCCGCGCGGTCCGTAAGGAACTGGAGGCCGCCGGGGTACGCGTGGAGCGCTTCGTATGAGCGCACCTCCCCCACCGAGCGCCTTTCCCCCGCCGAGCGCGCCTCCCCCGCCGAGCGCGCCTCCCCAGCCGTCGCCGCGGATACGGGTCATACCGGCCGGTGGGCACGGGCTGCTCATCGAACTCGGCAGCGGAGAGGAAGCCGAGGCGCTCCACGCCGAACTGCTGCGCCGCCGCGCCCTGGACGCCCTGCCGTCCACACGCGAGATCGTGCCTGCGGCACGGACCGTTCTGGTCAGCGGGCTCGCCGACCCCGGTGCGTTCGCCGCCGAGCTGGCGGGGTGGCGGATCCCCCCGCTCACCCGCCACCGGGAGGCGGCGGTGGAGATCTCCGTGCGCTACGACGGGCCCGACCTCGCCTCGGTCGCGGCCCAGTGGGGCGTCACGGAGACCGAGGTCGCCCGTATACACTCCGGCACCGAATTCCGGGTCGCCTTCTGCGGGTTCGCGCCCGGATTCGGCTACCTCACGGGACTGCCCGAACACTGCCACGTACCGCGCCATGCCACCCCTCGGACCAGGGTTCCGGCCGGTTCGGTCGGCCTCGCGGGGCCGTACACCGGTGTCTATCCGCGCTCCTCGCCCGGCGGCTGGCAGCTGATCGGGACGACGGACGCCGTGCTGTGGGACCCGGAGCGCGAGCCGGCCGCGCTCCTCGCACCGGGCACCCGGGTCCGTTTCGTCCCGGAGCGGGAAGCCGAGTACGCGCCCCCGCCCGCACCGCGGTCCGCACCGGAGGAGGTCTGCAAGGCGGCACCGGAGCCTGGGGCCGTACCGGAGCCTGAGCCCGGGGCCGTACCGGAGGACGCCTCCGAGGCGGACCGTGAGTCCCGGCCCGGGGCCGTACCGGCGCACGTTTCCGAGGGCTCCTGATGACGGACCGTGAGCTGGAGGTCGTGGATCCGGGCGCCCTGACAACCCTTCAGGACCTGGGGCGGCCCGGACACGCACATCTGGGGGTGAGCCGCGCCGGCGCGCTCGACCGCGGGGCGCACCGGCTGGCCAACCGGCTCCTGGGCAATCCCCCCGGCGCAGCCACCCTCGAGACCACGGTCACCGGCTGCGCCGTACGCACCCGCGGCCCCGTCACGGTCGCGGTCACCGGCGCACCGTGTCCGGTCACCGTCGACGGACGGCCGGTGGCCTGGGGAGCGGCGGTACGGGTTCCGGGCGGCGCTGTCCTCAAGGCCGGGGCGGCGACCCACGGGCTGCGCAGCTATCTGGCGTTCGCGGGCGGTATCGCCGTGGAGCCGGTACTCGGGAGCCGTTCGGCCGACCTGCTCTCCGGTCTCGGTCCGGCGCCACTGGCCGCGGGCACCGTCCTGCCACTGAGCGAGACGGGCGGACCAACGGGCGGACCAGTGGTGGCGGGCACGGACGTCGTGCCCTGGGAGGCCTCGCCGAGGGAACTGGTACTGCCCGTACTCCTCGGGCCGCGCGACGACTGGTTCACCCCGGCCGCCCTGCACACGCTCGCCACCGGCGACTACCAGGTCTCGTCCGCGAGCAACCGCATCGGGCTGCGGACCGTCGGCCCGCCGCTCGAGCGGTCCAGGGACGGCGAACTCCCCAGCGAGGGCATGATGTGGGGGGCGGTGCAGGTGCCTCCCAACGGCCGCCCCGTCGTGTTCCTGGCCGATCACCCGACCACGGGCGGGTATCCGGTGATCGGCGTGGTGCCGGAGAGCCGTCTGGATGCCGCGGCTCAGGCCGCTCCGGGTACACCGGTCCGCTTCCTGCCGCTCCGTCCCCGCTGAGCGGCCTCGCGGCCCGGCCTCCGGCGGGACCGGGCAGGCGACGAACCCATCCCAAGGGCGGCCCGGATGGCGCTCCGCGGCAGGCCGGCCTCCGGGCGCCGCACGGGCAGGTGCCGGTCCGTGTACCGACGCTGGATCTGCTGAGCCGGCCCAGCGGCCGCCTCACTCCGTGTCAGGGCTGCCGAAGCCGCCGCCACCCGGGGTCCGTACGACCAGGACGTCCCCGGGCCCGACCTCGGCGGTGTCGCAGCCTCCGAGCGGCGTCGCGGCCCCGTCCACCCGCTCGACCACGTTGGTGCCGAGGGCCCCCGGCTCGCCGCCCGCCATGCCGTACGGCGGCACTCTCCGGTGGCCGGACAGCACCGCCACGGTCATCGGTTCCAGGAAGCGGATGCGGCGGGTGACACCGCATCCCCCGTGCCACCGGCCGCGCCCGCCGCTGCCCTCCCGCACCGAGAAGTCCTCCACCCGCACGGGATAGCGCCACTCGAGCACCTCGGGGTCGGTCAGCCGGGAGTTGGTCATATGGGTCTGTACGGCGTCCGCCCCGTCGAAGCCGTCACCGGCGCCCGAACCGCTCGCCACGGTCTCGTAGTACTGCACACGCTCATTGCCGAAGGTGACGTTGTTCATGGTGCCGGAGCCCTCGGCCTGGACGCCGAGCGCGGCGTACAGCGCGCCCGTCACCGCCTGCGAGGTCTCGACGTTCCCCGCGACCGTCGCCGCGGGATAGGAGGGCGCGAGCATCGACCCCTCGGGGATGCGGACCTCGAGGGGCTTCAGACAGCCGCTGTTGAGCGGGATGTCCTCGGCGACGAGCGTGCGGAAGACATAGAGCACGGCGGCCATCACCACGGAACTGGGCGCGTTGGCGTTGCCCGGTTGCTGCGGGGATGTGCCGGAGAAGTCCAGGACGGCGCTGCGGTTGTCGCGATCGACGCGCAGCGCGACCTGGATGACCGCACCACTGTCCGTTTCATAGCGGTACGCCCCGTCGTCGAGGCCGGCGACGATCCGGCGGACGGATTCCTCGGCATTGTTCTGGACGTGCCGCATATACGCCTGGACCACATCCAGTCCGAACTGATCGATCATCCGGCGCAGTTCGGAGATGCCCTTCTCGTTGGCGGCGATCTGGGCGCGCAGGTCGGCGAGGTTGGCGTCCGGGGCGCGGGAAGGGTGGGGCCCGGTGGTGAGCAGCTCCCGCGTCTCCCGCTCGCGGAGCCGCCCGTCCCGTACGAGGAGCCAGTTGTCGAAGAGGATGCCCTCCTCCTCGATGGTCCGGCTGAACGCGGGCATCGAGCCGGGGGTGATCCCGCCGATCTCGGCGTGGTGGCCGCGTGAGGCCACCAGGAACAGCAGGTTCTCCCCCTCCGCGTCGAAGACGGGGGTGACCACGGTGACATCGGGCAGATGCGTGCCGCCGTGGTACGGGTCGTTGATCGCGTAGACGTCGCCCGGCCGCATCGTTCCCTCATTACGCCGCAGCACCTCCTTGATGGACTCCCCCATCGAGCCGAGGTGCACCGGGATGTGGGGGGCGTTGGCGATGAGGTTGCCCGTCGCGTCGAAGAGGGCGCAGGAGAAGTCGAGACGCTCCTTGATGTTGACGGAGTGGGCGGTGTTCTCCAGGCGCAGGCCCATCTGTTCGGCGATGGCCATGAAGAGGCTGTTGAACACCTCCAGCATCACGGGGTCGACATCGGTGCCGACCGCGACGGTGCCCGGCCTCGGCCGGACACGGGTGAGCAGCAGATGGCCGTGCTCCCCCGCGGCCGCCCGCCACCCGGGGTCGACGACGGTGGTCGCGTCCTCCTCGGCGATGACGGCGGGCCCCTCGATGGTGTCGCCGGGGCGCAGACCGGTGCGTTCATAGAGGTCCGTGTCCTCCCAGCGGTTCCCGGTGAACATCCCCACGGTCGCGACCGCGCCCGGGCCGCCGTTCCGTGGCGCCTGCGGGACGGCGTAGCCGCCGCTCTCGCCCGCCGCACCCACGGCCTCGACGGACACCGCCTCGGCGACCAGGGGTTTGTCCATGGTGAACGCGTAGCGGGCGCGGTGGGCCCGTACGAATTCCTCGCGCATCGCGGCGACGGTGTCCAGCGATACGGGGATGCCCGCGTCGGTGCCCGCGTAGCGCAGGATCACGCGCGCGGATGTGCTCACGGTCTCCTCCGGGACGCCGTCCGCGAGCAGTTCGGCACGGGTCTGTCCGGCCAGCCGGTCGCACAGGTCCCCGATCCGGTCCATGGTGGTCTCGCCCAGCTCGGCCTCGACCGCCTGTTCACGCATGGCGGTGGCGTCGGCCACGCCGATGCCGTACGCGGACAGCACACCGGCGAGCGGCGGGACGATCACGGTGTTGACGCCGAGGGCGTCGGCCACGGCACACGCGTGCTGGCCTCCCGCACCACCGAAGCTGGTGAGGGCGTAGCGGGTGACGTCGTGACCACGCTGCACCGAGATCTTCTTCACCGCGTTCGCCATGTTGAGGACGGCGATGTCGAGGAACCCCGCCGCGACTTCCTCGGGGGTGCGGTGGTCACCGGCCGCGGCCGCGGTCTCCTCCGCCAGTTCGGCGAACTTCCGGCGGACCGTCTCCGCGTCGAGCCGCTGGTCGCCGCCGGGCCCGAAGACCGCCGGGAAATGGGCGGGCTGGACGCGTCCGGTCATCACGTTGGCGTCCGTCACGGTCAGCGGGCCACCGGCCCGGTAGCAGGCGGGGCCCGGGACGGCTCCGGCGGAGTCGGGTCCCACCCGGTAGCGACGCCCGTCGAAGTGCAGGACCGATCCGCCGCCCGCCGCGACGGTGTGGATGTTCATCATGGGGGCGCGCATCCGGACACCGGCGACCTCGGTGCCGAAGACCCGCTCGAACCCGCCCGCGTAGTGGGAGACATCGGTCGAGGTGCCGCCCATGTCGAAGCCGATGACCCGGTCGTATCCCGCCTCGGCCGCGGAGCGCACCATGCCGACCACACCGCCGGCGGGACCGGAGAGCACCGCGTCCTTGCCCCGGAAGTGGGCGGCCTCCCGCAGTCCGCCGTTGGACTGCATGAACATCAGCCGGGTGCCGCGCAGCTCCTGGGCCACCCCGTCGACGTACCGACGCAGGATCGGTGAGAGATAGGCATCCACGACCGTGGTGTCGCCCCGCGGGACGAGTTTCATGAGCGGGCTGACCTCATGCGAGCAGGCGACCTGGGTGAAGCCGAGCCGGGTGGCGGCCTCCCCCACCGCCGCCTCGTGAGCGGTGTGGCGGTAGCCGTGGAGCAGGACGACGGCGACGCTGCGGTAGCCGTCGAGCCATGCCGCGCGCAGCGCCGCCGTGACGGCGTCCAGGTCCAGCTCCCGTACGACGTCGCCGTGGGCGTCGATGCGCTCGGGCACCTCCACGACCCGTTCGTACAGCGCCTCCGGCAGCAGGATGCGGCGGTCGAACAGCCGCGGGCGGTTCTGGTAGGCGATCCGCAGCGCGTCGCGGAAGCCCTCGGTGACGACGAGAACGGTCGGCTCGCCCTTGCGTTCGAGAAGGGCGTTGGTGGCCACGGTCGTACCCATCTTGACGACCGCGATCCGCTCGGCCGGGACGGGGTCATCGGTTCCGAGGTCCAGCATGAGACGGATTCCGGCGACGGCGGCGTCCCGATAGCGCCCGGGGTTGTGCGACAGCAGCTTGCGGGTGACGAGACGGCCGTCGGGCCGCCTGCCCACCACGTCGGTGAACGTACCGCCGCGATCGATCCAGAACTCCCAGCGTCCTGTCATCCGGCCATTGTCCCAGCGTCGGCGCCGGTTCGAGGAGCGCGGCGGCAGGCGATCCGGCATGTGCCGCTGCGCTGCGACGAGGACCGATGGCCGGCCTCGAATCCCCGGACGGCGCCGGCCCACCCGGTGCCGTCGCGGGCGGCGCATGGCGCGCCGGTCGAGCCGCCATCAGCTCCACGCGGCGTCGGGGGAAGGCAGAACGGGCACGCCGCAGTCCGGCTCTTGGCCGGTCACGGCCGGTCACGGCCGGTGGGGCCGGGTCTTCCCGCCGGGTTGTGGTCTGGCCCGTACGTGCATGCGCTCGCCCTGCCGGCCGAAGAGGCTGAGGATCTCGACGGGGCCGTCGCCGGTGCTGCCGAACCAGTGCGGCAGCCGGGTCTCGAACTCCGCCACCTCCCCCGCCGCCAGAGTCAGGTCATGGTCGGCCAGGACCAGACGCAGCCGTCCGGAGAGGACGTAGAGCCACTCGTATCCCTCGTGGGTACAGGGTTCCGGTGTCCTCCGGTCGGCCGGGATGATCATTTTGAAGGTCTGCAGCGGCCCGGGGTGCCGGGTGAGGGGCAGCACGGTGTTGCCGTTCACGCGCTGCGGTGTGAGGCGGACGCGGGGGTCGCCGACCTCGGGCGCGCCGACGAGTTCGTCGAGGGGCACCTGGTGGGCCTGGGCGATGGGGAGCAGAAGTTCCAGGCTGGGGCGGCGCCGGCCGGCCTCCAGGCGGGAGAGGGTGCTCGTGGAGATGCCGGTGGCCTCGGCGAGGGTGGCCAGGGTGACACCACGCTCGGTACGCAGGCTCTTCAGGCGGGGGCCGACGTCGGCCAGGGCCCGAGCGAGGGCGGGACGGAGTTCCACGCGGCCATGAGAACACGCGCGTCCCAGAAACGGCAATGAAGATTGCCGCAACGGCGGGGAAGTCGCACGGTGCCCGTCGCGTGGGACACGACGAACCACGCCGGGCCGTACGACGTGGTGGCGGGCGGCGCCTGCCCGGCCGGGTCGCATCCACGCTGGTTAGGGCCCGGGGCCGCCGGGGGGCGGCGGTGGACGTCTGTCGCCACCGCCACCATGCCAGCCATGCACCTGTCATGCCGGGACCGTATCCGCCCCCTCCGCAGGCGGCGACGGGACGCTGTCCGTGCCCTCCACGCGGAGCACCGGGTCCCCCGGGGGTTCGTTCCCGTCCCCGGGGCCGGGACCCGGGGACGGGAACGAACCCAGGGCCGGGGCCGGGACCTGGCGCGTG
>NZ_JBQQBW010000142.1:0-14826 GCF_052245415.1 Streptomyces sp. 8N706
GGAGGGCCTGCGTGGACACGCGGCCGACGGCCGGGACCGGCCGCCGTTGGGCCACCGGACCCGGTGGCGTCCGCGCCCGGTCAGCCCTTCCAGCAGCGGACCACGGTGCCGTCCTTGACCGCCAGGTTGATACGGCCGGACAGGTACTCCATGGTGATGATCGCGTCAGGCGGAAGCGTGCGGACGGTGGTCCAGCCGCGCCGCCGCGCCCTCTCCTCGGCAGCTGCCCCCTCGAGTCCGACATAGGCCTCGAGGTCGTCGTCCGGCTCCGGGGGGTTCGAGATGTTGTTCATGGAGGCCACCGTAGGCCCGCCCGTGACCGTCGGCAGGCACAGCCGGGCGAGTGGGGGCACTCCCCCAGCCTTCGGCCGGGGGGGACCTCACCCAGCGGTAGCTGGGGGAGTGCCGTGCCGGGCGTCGCGAGCCGGTGAACCGTCCCGGTCACAGCACCAGCGGCGGCGGTGAACGAGTCGGCCGCCGCGACGCGGTGCCACCGGGCCTCCGGTTCTCCCTCGGGGACCCCCGGGCGGGCCCTCGGGGCCCCGGGCGGGCCCTCGAAGACCGCCCCGGACACGGCTCGGTAGTCACACTTCTGTCACAGCCCGTGCAGTCGGACGCGCCGCTTCCACCCACCCTCGTACGAGCCTCAGCGGCCCTTGGCACCCACCCGGAAAGCGCAGCTCAATTACCTTTTCCGCGTGGCTCCGACACTGCTTCGGCGCCGCCTCGCATTCTCCGGAAAAGGCGAACAACGGGGCTGCTCAGGGGAATTCAGCCGTCTCTGACTGCAGGTTTGCACGGAGCGAATCGTGGTACCCGCTGCAGCGAGGCAGCCATGGCAGAGACTTCAGAAAACCCAGAGAAGAGCGCAGCGGACGACAGTCCCCCGGCGTTGGACGTCCTACGGAGAGCCGGTGCTCAGCTCGCCGAGCTGACCGGTCTTCGAGCCGAGGCCGTGACCCGGCTCGAACGCACCGAGGAGGGCTGGATCGTGGAGGCGGAGATCCTCGAGCTGGCCCGGGTGCCGGACACGATGAGCCTGATGGCGTCCTACGAGATCAAGACCGACCGCGACGGCACGCTGACCGGCTACCGCCGGATCCGCCGTTACGAACGCGGCCGTTCCGACCGGAGGTAGTCCACCGCGCACCGGAACGATCTCAAGAGAGGAAGAATCACACTATGTCCGTTGTCCCGGCACAGCAGACCGGGAGTTCAGGCGGTACCAGCGGCCTGTACGACGTCCTGGAACTGGTTCTCGACCGGGGGTTGGTGATCGACGCGTTTGTCCGAGTCTCCCTGGTCGGCATCGAAATACTCAAGATCGACGTGCGCGTCGTGGTCGCGAGCGTGGACACGTATCTGCGGTTCGCCGAGGCCTGCAACCGGCTCGACCTGGAGGCAGGCCCCCACAAGAACCCCGGCCTGCCCGATCTCGTCGGCGAGATGACCGAGTCCGGAGCGCGCGGCAAGTCCAAGGGCGCGCTGTCCGGGGCCGCCGAGACCCTCTCCGAGGCATTCAAGCAGGGCCAGGACGAGGCGGGCGACCGTGAGAAGGAGCCCGCGCGCAGGACCCGGCGCACCACCGCCTCCCGCCGGAAGGAGGAGTCGGAATGAGCACGTATGTCTACGGGATCGTGCGTGCCGGGCACCAGGAGCTCCCCGACGGTCTGGCCGGGATCGGGGACCCGCCGAACCCGGTCCGTACGCTGCACGCGGGCGGCCTGGCCGCGGTGGTCAGCGACTCCCCGGCCGAGCTGCGGCCCAAGCGGCGTGACCTGCTGGCGCACCAGCACGTGCTCACGGAGGTGGGTGCCTCGGGCGCCGTCCTGCCGCTGCGGTTCGGCAGCCTGTCCGCCGACGACGACGCCGTACGGACCGTGCTCACCGAGCACGCCGAGCACTACGCGGAGCAGCTCGGCCGGCTCGACGGCCGCGTCGAGTACAACGTGAAGGCCGTCCACCACGAGGAGGCGGTACTGCGTCTGGTCGTGGAGGAGAACTCCGAGGTGCGGGCGCTGACCGAGGCCAACCGCGCATCGGGCGGCGGCTCGTACCAGGACCGGCTGCGGCTCGGTGAGCTGGTGGCGGGCGGCGTCAAGGCCCGTGAGGTGCACGACGCGAAGGCCGTGGAGGAAGCGCTCGCCCCGCACGCGGAGCAGCACAGCCCCGGGCCGGAGACCTCCGGCTGGCTGGTCAACCTCTCCTTCCTGCTCGACCGGGAGAAGGCGGCCGGGTTCCTCGAAGCGATCGAGGAGTTCCGGAAGGCCAATCCGCAGCTGGATCTCCACGCGACGGGACCACTTCCGCCGTACAGCTTCGTGACGACTGTCCAAGCGACCGCGTAATGGGCCTCATCGGCGAGATCCTCCTCCTGCCCGCCGCCCCCGTCCGCGGAGCGGGCTGGGTGCTGCGGCAGGTGGTGGCGGAGGCGGAACGGCAGTACTACGACCCTTCGGCCGTCCAGCGCGAGCTCAGCGCACTGGCGGAGCAGCTGGACCAGGGTCTGATCGACGAGGCCGAGTTCGACCGGCGCGAGGACGAGTTGCTGGACCGTCTCGAGGTCGCCCAGCAGCGGCGCGCGCCGGCACCGGGGAGCGGGCTCCCGCTCCCCGACGACGAGGGGAAGAGCAGATGACGAACCGGCTGGCAGTGGCGCTGGCCGTGACCGCGGGCTATGTGCTGGGACGTACGAAGAAGGCCAAGCTGGCCATCGGCGTCGGCAGCATGGTCCTGGGCAAGCGGCTCAACCTGTCCCCGCAGCAGCTCTTGGGGACACTCTCCGACCAGATGAAGGCGAATCCGCAGCTCGCGGAGGTCCGCGACCAGCTGGGCAAGGACCTGCGGGGTGTGGGGAAGGCCGCGACGAACGCACTCGTCACCCGGCAGCTCGACTCCTTCGCCGACCGCCTGCACGACAGGACGCTCGACGTCCGCGACCGGATCGACACGGGCCGGCTGACCGGCGGCCCGGCCGACGGCCGCGACGCGCACGAGGGCGAGGACCGGGCCGGGGACGAGAGCGAGGACCGGGCCGACGAGAAGCCCGGGGACGACGCGTACGAGGCCCGCGGCAAGGACGAGGCGGGCCGCGAAGGGCCGGAGCAGGAGGAACGGCCCCGGCGCAAGCGCCCGGCCAAGAAGGCGGCCGGGAAGAAGGCAGCCGCGAGGAAGGCCCCCGCCAAGAAGGCGGCGGCCGCGAAGAAGACCGCCGGTGCCGCCAAGCGGACGGCCACCCGGCGTATGGGAGGTGGCGACCGTGACTGACACCGCGAAGAGCGGCGGCGGCCCCGTCTCGGCCCTGAAGGACACCGTGGCGGGCAGCCCCGCCACCGACCGGCTCAAGCAGGAAGCGGCCGCGTTCGCCGCAGCCCAGGCGCAGCGTCTGCTGATATCCGCCGGCCAGAAGCTCGGCGGGGCGACCACGAAGCTCAACGACATGGCCGAGGGCCAGGGTCCCGGGCTGCTCCATCTGGCCCGGGAAGGTGGCAAGAAGTTCGCCGAGGGCAAGGGCCCGGTGCGCTCCGCCGTCGAGATCGGGGCGTCGCACCTCAAAGACAAGGTGAAGGACGCCTTCCAGGGCCTGGGCGGCGGCAAGCGCAAGGGCGGCGGCACGGGCAAGGTCGTGTCGATCGTCGAGGACATCGACGTCGGCGTGCCGGTGCGCGAGGCCTACAACCAGTGGACGCAGTTCCAGGAGTTCAGCACCTTCGTCAAGGGCGTGCAGGGCGTGGAGTCGGCCGACGACACCTCCTCCAACTGGCGCGCCAAGATCTTCTGGTCCACCCGCAGCTGGAAGGCCGACACCACCGAACAGATCCGTGACCAGCGCATCGCCTGGACCTCGGAGGGGGCCAAGGGCACCACCAAGGGCGTGGTCACCTTCCACCCGCTGGGCGAGAACCTCACCAAGGTGCTGCTGGTCATCGAGTACTACCCGAAGGGACTGTTCGAGAAGACCGGGAACATCTGGCGCGCCCAGGGCCGCCGGGCCCGCCTCGACCTCAAGCACTTCCGCCGCTTCGTCATGATGCGCGGCGAGGCGACGGGCGAGTGGCGCGGTGAGATCCGGGACGGCGAAGTCGTGCTCAGCCATGAGGACGCTCTGGCCGAGGAGGAGCACGAACAGGGCGGTGCCGAGGACGGCGAGCCGCGGGACGAGGAGTTCGAGGACGAGCCCGAGGGACCCGACGCGGCGGACGAGGACGAGGAGCCGGCCGACGACACGTACACGGACGAGCCGGAAGCGGTGGAGGAGGACGAGGAGACCCCGGAGGACGAGGAAATCCCGGAGGACGAGTATCACGACGGCCAGGACGAGTACGAGGACGAGGAAGAGGAAGACGTCGTGGCGGAGGAGCCGGAGCGCGCCGGCGCTCCCCGCTGACCTCCGACGGCGGCCGACGAGGAGAGGACGACCAGCATGACGGGAACCCTGCCCGAGTCGTACGGCTCCTCCGGCAGCAGCGCCAATCTGGCGGACATTCTTGAACGGGTACTTGACAAGGGCGTGGTGATCGCGGGTGACATCCGGATCAACCTGCTCGACATCGAACTGCTCACGATCAAATTGCGGCTCATCGTGGCCTCGGTCGACAAGGCCAAGGAGATGGGCATCGACTGGTGGGAGCACGACCCGGCGCTGTCCTCGGGCGCCCGCGGCCGGGAGCTGGCCGCCGAGAACAACGAGCTGCGCGACCGGATCGCCACCCTGGAGCGCCGGGAGCAGCTCCAGAAGCGGGAGCAGCTGGAGGAGCGGGAGGACAGGTCATGACCGAGCCGCTGGAGTACGCCTACGCCGTGGTCCGGGCGGCGGACCGGCTGCCCGAGGATCTGCAGGGCGTCGGCGGCGCACCCGTGACGACGGTGGTCGAGGACGGGATCGCGGCCGTGGTCAGCCCGGTGCCCGCCGCCGACTTCGAGGAGGAGCCGCTGCGCGCGCATCTGGAGGACATGCGGTGGCTGGAGCTGACGGCCCGCAGCCATCAGCAGGTGGTGGACGCGGTCGCCGCCATGGGATGCGCGCTGCCGCTGCGGCTCGCGACCGTATGCCGCGGTGAGGAGGGGGTGCGCCGGATGCTGGCGGCGGACCGGGAGCGCTTCGAGTCCGCCTTCGCCGCGCTCGACGGGCGGGACGAGTGGGGCGTGAAGATGTACGCCGACATCGGCCCGGACTCGGGGGCGGACGGCTCCGCGGCGGTGAACGGCACCGCACGCCCCAGCTCCGGACGCGACTATCTGCGGCTGCGGCAGCAGTACCGGCGGGCCCGGGAGGACAGCCGGCGGCAGGCCGAGGACGGGGCCCGGGAGGCCCATGAGGCGCTGAGCGGACTCGCCGAGCACACCCGGCTGCACCGGCCGCAGGACGCTCAACTGTCCGGTGCGACCGGCCAGAACATCCTCAACGGCGCGTATCTCGTACCCCGCGAGGACGCGGGGGCGTTCGCGGCGCTCGTGGGTGAGCTGGCCGACCGGGCCGTCGGGCTGCGGGTCGAGCTGACCGGGCCCTGGGCGCCGTACTCCTTCACCGGCGTCGCTTCGGGGCCCGGCGGGGACGCATCCTCGGCGGAGGAGCTCAGGTGAGTGCCGAGCCGCTGGCCCAGCGGCAGATCGCGCTGGTGGACCTGTTGGACCGGCTGCTCGCGGGCGGGGTGGTCGTCGCGGGTGACCTCACGCTGCGGATCGCCGATGTCGACCTGGTCCGGATCGATCTGCACGCGCTGATCAGTTCGGTGAACGAGAACGTGCCGTCACCGTGGGAGCAGGGAGAGGAGTGACGGGACGCGTGGAGCGTACGCACAACCGGCTGGAGCTGGACCGGGACACCGTCGAGCGCGATCTGATGCGTCTGGTGCTCACCCTGGTCGAGCTGCTGCGCCAGCTCATGGAGCGACAGGCGCTGCGCCGGGTGGACCAGGGCGACCTGACGGAGAACCAGGAAGAGCGGATCGGGCTGACGCTGATGCTTCTGGCCGAACGGATGGAGGAGCTCCGGCAGCAGTTCGGTCTGGAGCCGGAGGACCTGAACATCGACCTCGGTCCGCTCGGGCCGCTGCTGCCCCGGGACTGAGGGCCGGACGGCGGCGGAGGGGGGACAGGACCGGTGACGCCCTCTCGCGATCCGGGGTGTGCGCGCGCATCATGACGGATGCCTCACCGCGGGGGTTGCGCCGTTGTCCCACCGCGGCGATGCATGTGCCTCATGCGCCGCGCACCCGTGCTCGACCGGGGCGCGGCACCGTGCCGCACTGCGGCGTGCTGCCGAGCGAACCCGGCGAAGGGGGCTTAACGTGCCGGTGGAGCACCAGCCCGAGAGCCTGCACCACGACACGCGAGGGGGAGTCGATGAGTAGCCGGACCGAGCAGGCGAGCACGGCCCCCGAACCGGTACGGACCCCCGGGCAGATCACGGTCGACTGGCTGACCACCACCGATCACAAGAAGATCGGCCACCTCTATCTGATCACGTCGTTCGGCTTCTTTCTGGCGGGCGGGGTGATGGCGCTGCTGATGCGCGCCGAACTCGCCCGCCCCGGGCTGCAGATCGTCTCGAGCGAGCAGTACAACCAGGCGTTCACCCTGCACGGCACGATCATGCTGCTGCTGTTCGCCACACCGACCTTCGCGGGCTTCGCCAACGAGATCATGCCGCTCCAGATCGGCTCCCCCGATGTCGCCTTCCCCCGGCTGAACATGCTGTCGTACTGGCTCTTCCTCTTCGGCGGGCTGATGGTGGTCGGCAGCCTGCTGGTACCGGACGGGGCCGCCGACTTCGGCTGGACGGCGTACGCGCCGCTGAACAGCCTCGCCCGGTCGCCGGGGATCGGCGCGGACCTGTGGATCATGGGGCTGGCGCTGGCCGGTTTCGGCACGATCCTGGGAGCGGTCAACTTCATCACCACCATCATCTGTATGCGCGCCCCCGGACTGACGATGTTCCGGATGCCGATCTTCACCTGGAACACCCTCTTCACGTCGATCCTGGTGCTGATGGCCTTCCCGGTGCTGGCGGCCGCGCTGCTCTGTCTGGAGGCGGACCGGCGCTTCGGAGCGATGGTGTTCCAGCCGGAGAACGGCGGGGCGCTGCTGTGGCAGCACCTCTTCTGGTTCTTCGGCCATCCCGAGGTCTACATCATCGCGCTGCCGTTCTTCGGGATCATCACCGAGATCCTGCCGGTGTTCTCCCGTAAGCCGATCTTCGGCTATGTGACGCTGGTCGCCGCGACGATGGCCATCACCGGACTGTCGATGGTGGTGTGGGCGCACCACATGTTCGCCACCGGCGCGGTGCTGCTGCCCTTCTTCTCGCTGCTGTCCTTCCTGATCGCGGTGCCGACCGGCGTCAAGTTCTTCAACTGGTCCGGCACGATGCTGCGCGGCTCGCTGTCGTTCGAGACCCCGATGCTGTGGGCGACCGGCTTCCTGGTCACGTTCCTCTTCGGCGGGCTCACCGGCGTCCTGCTGGCCTCTCCCCCACTGGACTTCCACGTCACGGACAGTTATTTCGTCGTGGCCCACTTCCACTACACCGTCTTCGGGACGGTGGTGTTCGCGACATTCGCCGGATTCTATTTCTGGTGGCCCAAATTCACCGGAAAGATGCTCGACGAGCGGCTGGGGAAAATTCACTTCTGGACGCTGTTCATCGGCTTCCAGGCGACCTTTCTGGTGCAGCACTGGCTGGGCGCGGAGGGAATGCCGCGCCGCTACTCGGACTATCTGGCGGCGGACGGCTTCACCGCCCTCAACACCGTCTCCTCGATCGGGGCGTTCCTGCTCGGTATGTCCACGCTGCCGTTCCTCTACAACGTCTGGAAGACGGCGAAGCAGGGCCGGACGGTGGAGGTGGACGACCCCTGGGGGTTCGGCCGGTCGCTGGAGTGGGCGACCTCCTGTCCGCCGCCGCGCCACAACTTCGTGACACTGCCGCGTATCCGCTCCGAGGCGCCCGCCTTCGATCTGCACTACCCGGAGGTGGCGCAGCTCGAACAGCCGCCGCCGGGAAGGGAGCGGAAGGTCGCCGAGTGGGAGGAGTGAGCCCGCACCCCACAGGAGCGGGTCCCGTCCGAGGCGGTGTCAGCGCTCGGTCACGGCCACCGCGTCCAGGGCTCTGCCGAGCCGCCCCGCCACCTCCCCGATGCGCTCGTTGAGCTCCTGCGGCTCCCGCACCTCGAAGTCGAAGCCCATCAGGACGATATGCACCACGAGCACATCCAGGGTGTGCGCCCCGGTGTGGAGCAGGCAGGTGTGGTCGTCGACCGCCTCCAGCACTCCGGCCGACGGGGAGATCCGCCGCGCCGCCTCCTCCGCGGACGCGTGCAGCACCACGACCGCCTGCACGGCGTACGCCGCCGTGGAGACCCCCCGCGCGACATAGCCGGCCAGGTCCTCCGCGGGCGGTTTGCGCGGCTCGAAGCGCGGGCCGTGCGGCGGCTTGAGGGTGAGCCGGTCCGCCCGGAACGTACGCCAGTCCGCCCGGTCCACGTCCCAGGCGACCAGATACCAGCGCCGCTCCGTGAAGACGAGCCGGTGCGGTTCGACGAGCCGCCCGGTCGCCGTCCCGCCGTGGTCGAGGTACTCGAAGCGCAGCCTCTCGCGGTCCCGGCAGGCGTGCACGAGTTCGGTCAGCGTCCCCACCTCGACGGTCGGGCCGCGGTGGCCGCCGAGCATCGGCACGGTGAAGGCGTTGAGCGCCTCCACGCGCCGCCGCAGCCGGGAGGGCAGCACCTGTTCCAGTTTGGCGAGGGCCTGCACGGAGCTCTCCTCGATGCCCTCGATCCCCCCGCCGGCCGCGGTCCGCAGCCCGACCGCGACGGCGACGGCCTCCCCGTCGTCCAGCAGCAGCGGCGGCAGTGAGGCGCCCGCTCCCAACTGGTAGCCGCCGCCCGTGCCTGGGCTGGCGTGCACCGGATAGCCGAGCTCCCGCAGCCGGTCCACGTCCCGGCGTACGGTCCTGGGGGTCACCCCGAGGCGCTCGGCGAGGTCCGCGCCGGACCATTCACGACGGGCCTGCAGCAGTGACAGCAGGCGGAGCAGCCGTGCCGAAGTCTCCAACATGGTTCCGAGTCTCCCCGCACTCGAGGACAACTGCCGTCCGCACGGGTTGCCGGAGTGTACGAGCGTGCGCGGAGCCGGTGCCTCCCCGGGCCCGGGAACGCGCCGCGCACCCGGGAGAGGAGACGCCCTAACCGGCGGCGCCCGCGGGGTCGATCCGCACGGCCAGATCGTTGTCGACCGTGTAGTACGGGCCGGCCTCGACGGGCCCGTACGGGGCGTCCAGCGGCCGGAAGGGGTAGCTGAAGATGTGCTTCCTGTCGGGCACGTCGTCGAGGATCCGGGCGATCCGCACCGGCTCGGCCCCGGCCGCCGGGCGCAGCCACAGGTCCCACGGGTGGCTGCCGCCCTCCCACACCTCGGCCAGCTCCTCGTAGCCGAGCGTGAACTGAAAGAGCCGGTCGGAGCCTCCGCCGCGGGTCGCGCCCTCGGTGCACACGGGCGCCGTACGGATCAGGGAGGGATCGCGGCGGCTGCGCGCCTCGGCCGTCGCGCCGGGGCCCGCCTCCACCCCGTACAGCCGCCCCTGCACGGTCACAGCGTCGTCCGTCAGTCGGATCTCGCCCGCCTCGGCGTGCGGTGCGCGCAACCAGCTGCGGACCGAGAGGTTCTCGTGCTTGGTCGGGTAGGGAATGCGGACGGCCACCGAGGGGCGGTCCGGGTCGGGGCGGCGGTCGACCAGCGACCGGAGGTCCAGGACGCCCGGCGCCAACCGCTCCGGGTCGCCCTCGCCCCGTGCCACGAAAGCGTCCCAGCGGCCCTCGGGCAGGGTGACGGTGCTCGGCAGGACGGCCCGCAGCCGACCGCCGCTCGCGGGCCCCAGCGGCAGGGCCACCTCCTCGGCGTCCTGGCCACCGCGCCGCCGCAGGAGGAGCGCCGCGTCCCAGGTGTCCGCCGCCCGGTAGACGTCCCCGGCGGCGAGGTCGAAGGTGAGGCCGCCAGCGGAATCCGCGATGCAGTCGGTGACGGGGTTGCGCATGTCCGGGGCCTGGGGAGGGACGGGCACGGCAGAGGGCTCCTTGTGTACGGCGGGCCGGGGGGCGGCGGACCGGTCGGTGCCGCCGCCGACGGGGACGGCGGAGATGGTCATGCGGTGCGGCCCTTCCGCAGAGCGGCGCGGCCCACGTCCCGGGCGGCGTACGCCCCGCCCAGGAGCGCGCCCCGGGTGCGGTGGAGCGAACCACGCAACCGGGCACGGGCACTGCCGCGGCCGGCCACGGCGACGAGGTCGGCGAAGAGCGACTCATAGCGCCCCGCGACCTCGGAGGGGTCGAACCTGGCGGAGCCCCGGAGGGCGGCCCGGCCCATCCGCCGGCGCTGGTCGTCGTCGTTGATCAGCCGCAGCAGGGCGCCGGCCACGGCGTCGGCGTCGCGCGGCGGCACCAGCAGTCCGTCGACCCCGTTGTCGATGATCTCGCCGGGTCCGTGCGGGCAGTCGGTGGACACCACCGGCAGGCCGCAGCGCATCGCCTCGACGATGGTCATGCCGAAGGACTCCAGGCTGGAGGTGACCGCGGCGATCGAGCCCTTGGCCCACTCCGGCTCGATGGGGTGGGCGGGCCCCATGAGAAACACATGGTTGTAGAGGCCGAGCTTGTCGATCAGATGGCGCAGCTTGTCCTTCTCCGCGCCACCGCCGTAGATCCGCAGCCGCCAGTCGGGCCGTTCGGCGGCGACGGTGGCGAAGGCCCGGATGAGCAGGTCGTAGCGCTTGACCCTGGCGAGCCGGCCGGCCGCGACGACCCACTTGCCCGAGCCGTCGGCGGGCTCGACGGCCGGTTCCGGCACGCTGTTGGGCACGGCCTCGACCCGTACGCCGGGCAGCCGCATCCTGCGGCGGTAGGCGCCGGCGTCGGCCTCGGTGACCGTGGTCACGGCGTCGAGCCGGGGGTAGAGGCCGCGCAACTCCTTGCGCAGATCGTCCGAGTGGCTGTCGAGGGTCAGATGTTCCTGGCCGACCCGCACCGGGCCCCGCCGGGCCTGACGGGCGAGGTGCACATTGAGGCCGGGCCGGGTCCCCACGAGCACATCGGCGTCCACCGTGCGCAGATGCCGGGCGATGCGCCGGTCGGTGAGCTCGCTGTACTGCGCGTAGCGGCCTTCCGCCCGGGGGAAGACCCGGGCCGGCCGCCGGTGCTCGGCACAGTCGCCTTCGTAGCCCGCGCTGTCCTTGCGGATGTCGACGAGATGGCTCAGCCGCACCTTCGGGCCGGCGTCGAACACGGGCTCGTCGCGGTGACGGAAGACCGAGACGATCTCCACGTCGTGCTGCTCCGCGAGCGTGCGGGCCAGGTTGTAGGTCGTCCGGATCGTTCCTCCGATGCCGTACGCGTTGTGAATCAGGAAAGAGATATGCATCCGTCCCCGTATCCCACCGTTCCCCGCGGACAGTCCGCCTCGTCCGCCTACCGATTGGTAAGACCCCGCCACCGGGCACCGGGTTGGCCTCCATCACCGTCTTGTTCCAGAAGAGATATGACATCGGTAGTGGAGACCGGGAACTTTTGATTGCCCGCACATCAGGGTCTGTACGGCAGCTGCGGCACCTTGTAGCAGTTGTGGGTCATTTCACCACCCTGCGTGGTCCAGCCGCCGTCGCCACCCCGGGCGTCATCACTCCAACGAGCGACGGACAGACAGTTGCGCCGGGTCGTGGGAGGCTCCGGCGAGGGCGTGAACGTCACCGGCAGCAACAACCCGCGTGCGGTGTAGGGCTGGTCTCGCGTCAGAAAACGCTCCACGCACGCGCGCGTGAGCCGCTCTCCGCAGGACCTGGCGGCGTCGGTGAACCACATGGCGGCTGCCCACCCCTCCAGTTGCCACTGGGACAGCGTGTCGCCTCCCGGCTGTCCGCGCATTCCCGCACGAAACTCCCGTACGGCCGGATGTCCGGTGTCGTCGTAGTTACGGCTGGAACCCGTCGCCCAGAGGGCGTTGCGGCAGGCCGGCGCGTCCTTGTAGTCCTCGGGCACCGCGTCGGACCAGTTCTGGACATTGGTCACCTTGGCCGTGACCCGGACCCCGGCCTCGTCCATCGCCTGGCAGAGCCGGGCGTTGCCGTGCGTGTCCATCGCGTCGAAGACGAGGTCGGCGCCGCGGGAGTGCAGATCGGCGGCGACCGCCTGGAAGTTGGGCAGGGCGAAGTCGACCTCCTCGGGCACGACCCGGTACCCCTCGGCCTTCAGACCGCGGGTGACGAGGCGGGCGTACGCCGTGGAGGCCGCCTGGTTGTAGAAGACGACGGCGGCGGTGCGGGCGCCTTCCTGGCGTTTGAAGTAGCGGTACACCTCGGTGCCGCCGTAGAGGGTGCCGTTCCAGCCGGGCTTGCCGCCCTCGCGGGGTGCCTGGCTGCCGTAGATGCCGTAGAGGTGCGGATAGGTGTCATAGGCGGGGCCGATGGGCTGGCCGCCGATGTCGGGGACCCCGGCGCGGCTGACCCGGGGTGCGCCTGCGTAGTCCAGGGCCGTGGTGGCCACGAGCGCGAAGACCTTGTCCTCGTCGAGCAGCCGGTGGACGCAGTCGTTGTTGCCGATACCGCTGCCGCCGTCGTCGCAGGTGACGACCTCGACCGGACGTCCCCCGAGGCCGCCCTTCGCGTCGAGCGCGGCGAAGTAGGCCCGGGCACCGTCGCGCGGCCCGGTGAAGGCGGCCCCGCCGACCGGGCTCGTGGCACTGGTGATGATGCCGACCTTGACGGGTTCGCCGCCCCCGGGCCGGGGCGAGGCGGAGCGGGTTTCCTCACCGGACGGCCCGTCCGTCCGGAAGTCCCCCTCCGGCAGGCGGCTGCCGCAGGCGGCACTCAGGAGGAGGAAGGCCGCCAGCAGCCCTGCGAGGGCGTGCTGTGAAACACGCCCCAGGAGAGCCGCCGCCCAGGTGCGCTCAGCAGCCCGGAACCCTGACCTCATTGCCGCTCATCGACACCAGCGCGCAGAGGCTCTTCACCGAGACCTTCCACGTCCCGCCCTCCTGGACGGCGGTCCCGGAGGCGTTCGGCAGAGCGGTCGCGCCCTGCAGGGTGAGGTCGTACGTGACGTCGGCGCTGGTCGGCGAGGTGAAGGTGACCTTGTTGACCTTCGCCGCCACCTGCCGGCCGCGCTGGTCGCCGCTGAACGCCTGGAGCAGCGGCTGCAACTGCTCGCCGTTCTGCAGGAGCTTCGTCTTCTCCTCGACGGGAGTGGCGGGGTCGAAGAACTTCTGCCAGGCCGTTCTGATCTGCTGCTCAGCCGCCCGGGGATCGGCCGGCCCGCTAGTTCCGCGCGTGACCGAGGGGCTCGAGGTCGTCGGGGAGGGCTCGCCGTTGCCCCCGCCGCCGTCCCCGCATCCGGCCGCCACGCCGCCCAGGAAGAGGACCCCGGCCGCTGTCCACGCCGCTGTCCGTGCGTGTCCGCCAAGGACCATCCGGCTCACCACCACGTGTAGTCGGGGCAAGACTGATCGATGTTTTCAGGGTGTGGCTCAACGGGGCATAGTGCAACTCATCGGGTGAAATGCACAGGATCGTGCATGAGCCACCTACCGGGACTCATGCCGAACCTGATGCCCAGCCCGATGGCTCGGCCACCGGACACCTCGAGGGGGCCGGATGCGAACAGCACGACAGCGCTCCTGGGCGAGGGCGGCCATGCACTGGGCCGGCTGGCTGTCGCTCGCGAGCGGAGCCGTGCTGTGCGCGGTGGGCTGGTACGGGGTGTCGGGCGAGCGGTTCGCCGAGCGGCAGATCCCGTATCTGGCGTCCTGCACCGTGCCGGGGGCCGCGCTGATCGTGGCCGGCGCCGTGCTGCTGGCCCGGGGCGAACAAGGACTGGCGGCGGAGCGGGTGGAGGAGCTGCACCGGCTGCTCGTCTCGTACGAGGACACTTCCGGCGGGGCCGGAGAGGGTACGGACCGGGGCCCGGACTCGGATGCGGGTGAGGCCGGTTCCGGCAGGGCCCCACCGGGAGACCGCTCCCCCGCGGCGGGACACCCGGAGGAGCTGACGGGGCGGCAACCGCTGCTCGCGGTCCCCGGTGGCAGCCTGCTGCACCGACCCGAGTGCCCGCTCGTCGCGGGCAAATCCCAGGCTTTCGCCGTCAGGCGCGCGGACCGGCGGGAGGGTCTGGCCCCCTGCCCGGTGTGCGAACCGGAGCTCCCCCCGGCCACCGGGCCGGGTCCGGGCGCCGGTACGGGGGCCGGAGCGGATGCCCCGCCCGATACGGAGACCGAGACGCGGCCCGAAGCGGACGCCCGACCCGAAACGGACACCGAGGCCACCCCCGCGGCGGACACCCGACTCGACACGGAGGACACCGAGGCAAGGTCGGGAGCGGAGGCGAGGCCCGGCCAGGAGGCCGAGGCAGGACCAGAGGCGGAGGCCCGGCCCGACGAGGAGGCCGGGGTCGGGCCCGAGCCCAGGCATGAGACAGGGCCCTGGGCAGGGCCCCCGTTCGACGAGGAAGCCGGGACCGAGCCCAGGCATGAGGCGGGGCCCGGGGCGGGGACGCGGGACAGGCGCTCCGACCACCGCGGTGGGCCACCGCCGGAGGAGGCGTGACCGTGGGGTCGCTCAGCTACGAGCTCACCCTCGCCGGAATTGCCATCGGCAGTGCGGCCGCGCTGACCGGCATCGGCCTGATCGTGACCTACCGGGCCACCGGCGTGCTCAACCTCGCGCAGGGCGCCGTCGCGATGGTCACGGCGTACGCCATGCGCCAGTTCGCCGTCGAATGGCACTGGCCCCTCGCCGCCGCCGCCGCGATGAGCCTGCTGGTCGTCGCGCCCGGACTCGGACTGCTG
>NZ_JBQQBW010000143.1:0-14599 GCF_052245415.1 Streptomyces sp. 8N706
CCGGTGGAGCACCCGTCGGCGCCCGTGCACCGGATCGCGGCGGAGCGGACGGCGGGCCTGCTGGCGGTCGTGCTGATGCAGGCCCGTCAGGAAGAGGAGCTGGCGGCCCGCGGCCGGGGCGATTTCCTCACCGATCTCGCCGAGGGCCGGATCGCGGCGGAGGACGCCCCCGCGCAGGCACATGTGCTGGGCTTCCGCCCCTCCGGGGGACTGCTGCTCCCGGTCGTCATGCGGCTGCCCGCCGAGCTGATCCCCCCGGGCGGCTGGGCGGTACTGGTCCGGGCGGTGCAGGAGGAGCTGACCACGGTCGGCCTGCCGGTACTGGTGGGCGTACGGCCGGTGGAGGGCCGGGTGCCGCTGCTGCTCGGCCTGCGCTCGGAATCCGAGCGAGCGGCCGCCGCCGACCGGGTCGCGGCCGCGCTGCGGGCCGGCGTCGAACGGGCGGGTCTGGAACGCGCCGGAGTCCAGCCGCCTGCCGTCGTCGTCGGTGTCCCCGGGGACTGGGCGGGCGCGGGACCGGGCCTCCGGCACGCCGCCGAGGCGGCGACCGCGGCCCAGGGGCTGCCGTCCCGGCCGTGGTACGACGCGCGACGCCTCGACATCGATCTCCTGCTGTGGCGTCTGCGGGAACACCCCGACCTGGCCGCGTTCGTGGACCGCGCCATCGGCCCGCTGCTGGCCCACGACCGTACGGCGCGCCCGCCGCTGCTGCCGACCCTCGAGGCCTATCTCGCCCACGCGGGCCGCAAAGCGGAGACCGCCCGCGAACTGCACCTGAACCGGCAGACGTTGTACGACCGGCTGGCCCGGATCTCACAGCTGCTGGCCACGGACCTGGACGACCCCCAGGCCGTGCTGGCCCTGAACCTGGCCCTCCAGGCGCGCCGCCACACGCCGTAGACCCTGCGGGGGGAGACGTGGCGGGCGCGGGCGCGCCGCGTCGGAGAAGGCCGCGCTCGAGGGGGCTTTCAGGGCAGTCGGACCGGGGCCGGCGCGCTGCTACGGGGTCAGCACGACCTTGTTGCACTCGTCGCGCTTGTCCCGGAACATCTCGTAGCCCAGCGGCGCGTCATCGAGGTTCATCCGGTGGGAGACGACGAAGCTGGGATCGATCTCGCCCGCGCGTATCCGGCCCATCAGCGGTTCCAGATAGCGGTGCACGTGGCACTGGCCGGCCCGGAGGGTGAGTGAACGGTTCATCAGCGGACCCATGGGGAACTTGTCCACCAGCCCGCCGTAGACGCCGATGACCGACACGATGCCTCCGCTCCGGCAGGCCATGACGGCCTCCCGGAGCGCATGGGGCCGGTCGGTCTCCATCTTGGTGGCCTGCTTGGTGCGGTCGTAGGCGTGCACGGCCCTGGTCGGGTGGTGGCCTTCCATGCCCACCGCATCGATACAGGCATCGGGCCCGCGGCCCGCGGTCATCTCCCGCAGCGCGTCGAGGACGTCGGTCTCCTCGTAGTTGATGACCTCCGCACCCGCCTTGTCCTGCGCGATGCGCAGGCGGTACGGGAATCGGTCGATGGCGATGACCCGTTCGGCGCCCAGAAGAAAGGCGCTGGCCACCGCGAACTGCCCGACCGGCCCGGCACCCCACACCGCGATGGTGTCCCCGGGTTCGATCTCGCACATCTCCGCGCCCATGAAGCCGGTGGGAAAGATGTCCGACAGGAACAGCGCCTGCTCGTCCGGCAGATCCTCCTCGATCTTGAGGGGCCCGACATCGGCGAACGGCACACGCGCGTACTCGGCCTGTCCCCCGGGATATCCGCCGAGCATATGGGAGTAGCCGAAGATGGCCGCCGGGGAGTGCCCCATCAGCTTTTCGGCCATGCCCGCGTTGGGGTTGGAGTTCTCGCAGACCGAGTACTGACGCCGTTCGCAGGCCAGGCAGTTGCCGCAGGCGATCGGGAAGGGAACGACCACGCGGTCACCGGTTCTGAGATTGGAGACCTCGGGCCCCACTTCCACCACTTCGCCCATGAATTCGTGACCGAGGATGTCGCCTTTCTTCATCGTCGGCATGAGGCCGTTGTACAGGTGCAGATCGGAGCCGCAGATCGCGGTCGAGGTGATCCGTACGATCGCGTCGCGTGCGTTGAGGATCTGGGGGTCCGGGACGTCCTGAACGGCGAGCTCGTTGCTGCCCATCCAGCAATTGGCCTTCATGCCGCTCTCCTTCCGTGCGGGCGGGCGGGCCGTTGTCTCAGCAGCCGCCGGGCGCGGGTTCCCTCCGGGCTGCCCTCGCTCCGGACCACCTCGCCCGTTTCCATGACCTGCTTGAAACGGCGCAGGTCGTCCCGCACCTGCTGCTCGGGGTTCTCACCGAAGAGCCTGGCGACGCTCTCGCCGGTCCGCCCGGCGGGCGGCTCGTACACCGCATGCACATGGACCTCCGTGCCGCGCCCGCCGGGAGCGTCGGAGAAACCCACGGTGCCGGAGTTGGCGGGTCCCTTCAGCGATCGCCAGGCGATGAGCTCGCCGGGCCGGTCCTCGACGATTTCCGCATCCCATTCGACCGACCTCACGGGAGCCTTCGCCTCCCAGTGCATATGGCCGTCACCGTCCGTGTGCACGGACTTCAGATGCGTCATGAAGCGGGGCAGATTCTCCAGGTCGCGCCAGAACGCGTACACCTCGGCCCGCGGGCGATTGATCGTGATCGACGCCTTGACCTCATGCTTCTGACCGTTTGTGCTCGTACGGGCCGCGCGGAATGCCGTGTAGACGTCGAGCACGGTCATCCCCGCGACCGCCGCCGTGGCCGCCGCGGCGCGGCGTCGTCTGCTTCCGGCGCGGGTGCGCAACACCCTCTTGAGCAGCGCCAGGTCGGCGGCGTCTCCCGCGATGCGCGGCCACACCCACGGCGCGGGTTCCCTGCTGCCGAGCAGGCCCGCCGCGTGGGACAGCTCCCGGACCCCCACCAGCGGCACCGTCGCGCGGGCACCGGCCGAGTCCTCGACGCCGCTCACCCGGCTGACGGCACGTGGCGCGGCGAGCTGGGCCGCCCCGAGCCCGAGGCTCACCCATCCCAGGCCACGTGCGAGACGCCGGGTGGTCTGATCATTGCTAACCATGTTTCCCCGCCTTCCGCTCGAGCATGGGACCCGGAGTACCCGCCGCTTCTCGGACAAACACCTGATTTCCGAACAATCCCGGATCGCCGTGGGGCGGCGAGCGTTTGACTGGAACAGCGCTCGACCGGAACAGCGCTCGACCGGGAGACGGTCCCTGACGGGAAGACGGTCAGAGCGCGGCGAGTTCGTCGTAGACGCTGAGGACCTGCGCCACCGTCTCGTCCTCGGTCGGCCAGGTGGCGGCCTGGGCGCGGCCGGCCACCGCGAGTTCCGCCCGGCGCCCGGGGCTGGCCAGCAGCCCGCTGACCGCCGTCGACAGAGCCGTCACGTCCCCGTACGGCACGAGTTCCGCCGCCTCCCCCACCAGCTCCGGCACCCCGCCGACCGCCGTCGCCACGAGCGGGACCCCGGCGCGCAGCGCCTCCTGCGCCAGGACGGAACGCGCCTCCCACCGGCTCGGCAGGACAGCGACATCCGCCGCGGTGAGCAGGTCCGCGACGTCCTCGCGGCGGCCGAGCAGCCGCACCGGCAGGTTCTCGACCTCGATCCGCCGCTGCAGCACCGGGCGCTCGGGGCCTTCGCCCGCCAGGACGAGCAGCGGCTGGGGATCGAGCCGCCTCCAGCCGCGAGCGGCGTCGAGCAGCAGCATGTGTCCCTGACGGGTTTCGAGCCGCCCCACGGTGAGCAGCAACGGCCGGTCGTGGACCCCCAGTTCGGCGCGCGCCTTGTGGTACCCGTCCTCCCGCGCGACACCGGCCGGCGCGGGCACGGTGAGCGGCGCGAGCCGGGCGTCGCGCGCGCCCCTCCGCCGGGCGCGGTCCACCAGCTCCGAGGAGGTGCCGAGCACGACTGCCGCGGAGCGAACCGCCCGCCGCTCCATCAGGCGTACGACCTGAGCCCGCGCGCCGTCGGCGTACACGCGGGTGTGCCAGGTGACGACCAGCGGCGTACGACGGCCGCCGAGCGCCAGTGAAGCCCGTACGGCGGCACGCAGACCGTGCGCGTGCACCAGGTCGGCTTCGGCGCAGACGGCCCGCAACACCGACACCGTCGCGGGATCCGTACGCGCCGCGACGGCCGCGAACTGCGCGCCCGCGCCCGTGAAGTCATAAGCGCGCTCGGCGGCGCGCGGGGCGCACACGGTCACGCGCACGCCACGCGCAACAAGCCCCTCGGTCAGCGAGCGGACATGCGCGCCGTTGCCCGAACTGCCGCGTCCCAGCACCTGGACGGCGTGCAATGGCGACTGCCCGTGCGGCGGGACCGGTGTGCTGCTCACGCGGGTGGGGCTCCTGAGTACTGGGCCGGAGAGGGGGCGCACTGCGCGCCCCAGGATGCCAGGCCGACCTGACGGCCAGGCACCGATGGTGCTCACTTTCTGTGTCCCGACGCGACCGTGCTTCCGTCTCATCACCCGACCGAGTGACGGACGCATGTCCTATCCCTAGGTCCCCGGGCTCTTGGGTCCCTGGGTCCCCGGGCTACTGGGTTCCCGGACTGCCGGGTTCCCGGGCTCCCGTGCTTCCCGGGTCCCCGGGCTCCCGTGCTTCCGGACTGCCGGGTTCCCGGGCTTCCGACGGGAAGGGACGGAGCATCAGCCGCGCATTCCTGCCATGCCATCAGCTCGACGGGGCCAGGACCTCCGCTGCCGCTCCGCCGGACCGGACGCCCGGCCTGAGTCCCGTAGCCACCGACGGCCCGCACATCGCGCGCGGCACGGGCCCGTGGTGGCACGGTCCGCCGAGGACCACGGCCCGTACGAAACGACGCCGGCCGTCAGCGGCCCGCCCGCGCCGCCTCCAACAGCTCCTCCGCATGAGCGCGCGCCAGTTCGGAATCCTCCTGCCCCGCCAGCATCCGCGACAGCTCCCGCACCCGGTCCTCGCCCTCCATGGCCTGCACACCACTGCGCGTCACCGAGCCGTCGTTGGTCTTCTCGACCACCAGATGCCGGTCGGCGAAGGCCGCGACCTGCGGAAGGTGAGTGACGACCACGACCTGGGCGGACCGGGCGAGCCGGGCCAGCCGCCGCCCCACCTCGACCGCCGCCTTGCCGCCGACGCCCGCGTCGACCTCGTCGAACAGATACGTCGGTACGGGGTCGGAGCCCGCGAAGACGACCTCGACCGCGAGCATCACCCGGGACAGCTCACCCCCCGAGGCACCCTTGGCGATCGGCCGCGGCTGCGCCCCCGGATGCGGGGCCAGCAGCAGTTCGACGTCGTCGGCCCCGGTCGGGCCGTAGGCGACCGTGCGGCCGTTGACCTCGACCCCCTCCGGGTCCTCGGTCTGCCGCACATCGATGGTCACGCGGGCGTGCGGCATGGCGAGTTCGGACAGTTCGGCCGTGACCGCGGCGGCGAACCGCTGCGCCGCCTCGCTCCGTGCGTCCGTCAACGCCTGTGCGAGGTCGACGAGTTCGGCGCGCAGCCCGTCCCGCTCCGCCGTCAGCTCGCCGATCCGGTCGTCGTCGCCCTCGAGCTCGGCGAGCCGGGCGGCACTCTCCTCCGACCAGGCCAGCACGGCCGAGATGTCCTCGCCGTACTTTCTCGTCAGATGCGTGAGCACCGCGCGCCGCTCCTCCACCGCCGCCAGCCGCAGCGGATCGGCGTCGAGGTCGTCGGCGTATCCGGCCAACTCCCCCGCGGCGTCGGACACCAGGATGCCGATCTCCGCGATCCGGTCGGCGAGCGCCGCGAGGGCCGGATCGTGGGACCGTACGGCTTCCAGCGCCCGGTGCGCCCCCGCCACCAGAGTCGCCGCGTCCACGCCCTCCGGGTCCTCCGGGTCCCCGGCGAGCGCACGGTGTCCCGAGGTCGCGGCGGAGGCGAGGGCCTCGGCGTGGCCCAGCCGCTCCGCCTCGGCCGCCAGGTCGGCGTCCTCACCCGGCTGGGGCTCCGCGGCGGCGATCTCCTCCAGCCCGAAGCGCAGCAGGTCGGCCTCCTGCGCGCGTTCGCGGGCACGCGTGGTCAACTCGTCGAGCTCGGTGGCGACGGCGCGCAGCCGGCGGTAGGCGGCCGCGTACTTCTCCAGGGGCGCGGACACGGCTCCGCCCGCGTACCGGTCGAGGGCCTGCCGCTGCCGCACCGGGCGCAGCAGGCCCTGCTGGTCGGTCTGGCCGTGCACCGCGACAAGGTCGTCGGCGAGCTCACCGAGCAGCCCCACGGGCACCGAGCGCCCTCCCAGATGCGCGCGGGAGCGCCCCTCCGCCGAGACCGTACGGCTGATGAGCAGCGCGCCGTCGTCGAGTTCGGCCCCCGCTTCCCCGGCGCGCACGGCCGCCGGGGCGCCCTCGGGCACGGTGATCCGCCCCTCGACGACCGCCGCCTTGGCACCGATCCGCACCAGCGCCGGGTCGGCGCGACCGCCGAGCAGCAGGCCGAGGCTGGTGACCACCATCGTCTTGCCCGCGCCGGTCTCACCGGTCACCGCGGTGAAGCCGGGGGACAGCTCCACGACAGCGTCGTCGATGACCCCGAGCGACCGTATCCGCATCTCCTCCAACACGGACACGACCTTACGAGGTTCCGAGGCCGGCGCGCGACGTGCTCCCCCGTGGCACGCCCGGAAGGCACCTCCGCACCCCGTCCGGGCGACGGTCCCGCGCCCGCGCCCGCCCCCGGCTACGGCACTCCTCCCGCCCCGGCCGGAGGGGCACCCGGCCGGCCGGGCACCCCGTGGGCCGTGGCGTCCGGCTCACCCCGGTACGAGAGGCCTCCGGCCGGGCGCGGCTCCCACCCGCCCTGCGAAGCTCCCTCCTGCTACCCCTCGGCGGGTCCCTGGTCCCCCGGATCACCTGACCTCGGCGTGGGCAGGCGCAGTGTCACTGCGGGGCACCCCGCCAGCCCGCCACGGGGAGGGCGAACTTCGCGACGATCCGGTCCGTGAAGGACGCGTGGTGCAGCCGCGCCAGCCGTACGGGCACAGCCCCCCGCCGGACCTCCACACGGGCGCCCGCGGGCAGTTCGACCGTGCGCCGCCCGTCGCACCACAGCACCCCGTGCGGGGTCTGCGGCTGCACCTCGACCGCGAGCACGGACTTGGGCGCGGTGACCAGCGGCTTCGCGAAAAGTGCGTGTGCGCTGATCGGGACCATGAGCAGCGCCTCGACCTCCGGCCACACCACCGGGCCACCGGCCGAGAAGGCGTAGGCGGTGGAGCCGGTGGGAGTGGCGCAGACGACTCCGTCGCCGCCGAAGCGCGACACCGGCCGGCCGTCGACCTCGGTGACGACCTCCAACATGCGTTCGCGTGCGGCCTTCTCCACGGACGCCTCGTTGAGCGCCCAGTCCCGGTGGACGATCTGCCCGTTGTTGCGCACCAGAACATCGATGGTCATGCGCTCCTCGACCTCGTACGAGCGCGTGACGACCCGGTCGACCACCTTGTCGAGGTCATCGCGCTCGGCCTCGGCGAGGAAGCCGACGCGGCCGAGGTTGACCCCGAGCAGCGGCACGCCCGAGGCGTGGGCGAACTCGGCTCCGCGCAGCAGCGTCCCATCGCCGCCGAGTACCACCAGCAGCTCGCAGCCGTCGAGGATCCGGGACGTGGCCTCGACCAGCTCCACTTCCGGAGGCAGGGGCAGATCGGCGGCCTCCTCCGCCAGTACACGGACACCGATGCCGCAGCGGAGCAGGCCCTGGACCACCAGTTCGGCGCTGCGCACGGCGGCCGGCCGGCCTGTGTGGGCGAGCAGGAAAACGGTGCGTGCTGTCGTCGTCGTCAACGCGGCCCCTCCGCCACTGCACGGTCAACATCGGCCGGGTCCAGTGCGGGTGCCCCGGCGCGCAACCAAAGAAAGTACTCGACATTGCCGGACGGTCCCGGCAGCGGGCTCGCGGTGACGCCCAGTACGCCCAGGCCCAGACCGGCGGCCTGGCCGGCCACGGTCCGTACGGCCTCGGCGCGCAGCTCGGGGCTCCTGACGACTCCGCCACTGCCGAGTCGTTCCTTGCCCACCTCGAATTGCGGCTTGACCATCAGCACGAGATCGGCGTCCGGTGCGGCGCAGCGGACCAGTGCGGGCAGCACCAGGCCGAGCGGAATAAAGGAGAGATCGCCGACGACCAGGTCGGCCGGCTCCCCGTCGATGTGCTCGAGTTCCAGTTCACGGACGTTCGTACGGTCCTTGACCGTCACCCGTTCATCACTCTGCAGAGACCAGGCGAGCTGCCCGTACCCGACGTCGACGGCGACGACATGTCCGGCGCCGTTCCGTAGCAGCACATCGGTGAATCCACCGGTCGACGCTCCGGCGTCCAGCGCGCGGCGGCCCTCGACCTTCAGCCCCCGCGGGGTGAAGGCGGCCAGGGCCCCGGCGAGCTTGTGCCCGCCCCGGGACACGTAGTCCGGGTCGGCGTCGTCCTTCGTCACGACGACGGCCGCGCTCGTCTCCACCTGGGTGGCGGCCTTGGTCGCGGTGAGACCGCCGACGGTCACCCGGCCCGCGGCGATCAGCTGGCTCGCGTGCTCCCGCGATCGGGCCAGCCTGCGGCGCACCAGCTCCGCGTCGAGTCGGCGTCGTGCCACGTCCGGTTCGCTCCTTCCGAGCGGAAATGCCTGCAGAGGGATGCACCGCTCATACGGTGCGTTGTCGCGCTGCTCCGATGCCCGCGGTACCGCTCCGCATCCACGGTGCCGCGTACGCGCCGCCGCGCCGCCCGGGAGTGCCGGGGCACCGGATTCCGGCACCGGCGGCTCCCTGTCCGCTACGGGTGCCTGGGCGGGGGCCCGGGGTCACGCGGGTCCGGGGCCACCTGCCCGAGGCCCGCACGGCCCGTGCACTCGGCCGGCGGGCCACAGCGGCGGCGGCCCCGGGCCGCGGGCTCCGCTCCAGGGCCCGAGCGGTCGACCTCCTGTCGTCTACATCGGCCTGTCGTCTACATCGGCCGCGCGTGCCCCTGCCCGGTGTCGAGCGAGGTGAGCGCGTCACGCAGGCCCCGGTGCACATCCTCGTACACCTCGAGGTGCCCGTCCGCCGGAAGGTGGTCGGCATCGGCCAGGCGATCCAACTGTGCGTCGACGTCGGCGTTCCCCGTGGGTGTACGGGTGACACCGAGCGGCAGCGGCTCGTCCTCCGGTCCCGGCTCCGCACCGGGCATCGGCTCAGTCATGCCCCCGACGCTACCCCGAACTGCACCTTCTTCGGAGAACTCGGAGACCTCCGAGAACGACGGCCTGGGGTACCGTCGACCACGATGAGGACGATCGAGGAGTGCCGCCGCGCACTCGACCGGCTGTCGGAGAACCTCGGGCGGACCAACGGCGACCTGCGCAGCGCGGCTGCCCTGGACCGCTCGCTGAGCTGTCGTATCCCCGATCTGGACGTGACCTTCCTGGGACGCCTGGCCCAGAGCCGGATCCAGGATGTGACGACCGTGCCCGGCCCACCGCCGGAACGGGCTCAGATCCGGCTGACGATGGCGAGTGACGACCTCGTGGCGCTGGTGGACGGCGAACTCAATTTCGCCAGGGCCTGGGGCAGCGGCCGGATCAAGTTCGAGGCGGGTGTGCGTGACTTGCTGCGGCTGCGCTCGCTGCTGTAGCCCGCCGCTCCAGGCCCTGTCTGATCCCGCCTGATCCGGCCGCCGTACGTCCGTCGGCGACCACGCGTACCCACCGCACCCCGTCGGCGCCCAGGGCTGTGGCCACCGCACCCCGGGTCTGCGGCCGCGGCCCGGACGCGGCGGGCCGCCGGGAAAGCCTCCGCACGAACCGCCGCACGACAGGGCCGGGGAGACCATCGAGCGATTACGGCCGGAATCCGACGGCCCGCTCCGGCGCCGCCCCGCTGCAGAACCCAGTCGCTTCCGCCCCCGCCGCCGAGCGCCGAACCCCAGTCGCTTCAGACCCCAGTCGATGCAGAACGCCGACCGCTTCAGAACCCCAGCCGCGCCAGCGCCTTGTCCGTGTCCACGCCGTCACCGGCGCCCTCCCCCGCCTCCGTCCACACCGCGGCACACAGCGCCCGCAACCCGTCGATCGCCTCGCCCCCGCCGTCGAGAGCGGCCGTCCCGTCGCGTACGGAGGCCGTCCAGCCCCCGCAGCGGAAGCCCGCTCCGACCGCGGCGACCTCCGGCTGACCCGTCAGCAGCCCCCGTAGATCGGCCGCCACATACGTCGGGCGGTGCTGCGGCGGAGCCGCCAGCAGATGCCCCGCGTCCGTCACTCCGGTCAGCACCAGCAGCGAATCCACCCCGCCCACATGAGCGCCCTCGATATCCGTGTCGAGCCGGTCCCCCACGACCAGCGGACGCTTCGCCCCCGTACGCAGCACCGTCTCGCGGTGCATCGGCGGCAGCGGCTTGCCCGCCACCTGAGGCCGCCTGCCCGTGGCGATCCGTACGACCTCCACGAGCGCCCCGTTGCCGGGTGCGGTCCCCCGTGCGGTCGGAATCGTCAGATCCGTGTTCGAGGCGAAATACGGCAGCCCCCGCGCCACGGCGTACGAAGCCTCCGCCAGCTGCTCCCACCCCACCGTCGGGTCGTAGCCCTGGACGACGGCCGCCGGCTCGTCGGTCAGTGAGTCCACCGGCTCCAGTCCCCGCTCCCGCAGCGCGACCCGCAGTCCCTCGCCGCCGATGGCCAGGACGCGCGCGCCCTCCGGGACCTGACCGGCGATCAGTCGTGCGACGGCCTGCGCCGAGGTGATCACATCACCGGCCCCGGCGGGCACCCCGAGCCGCGTCAGATGCTCGGCCACGGCCTGCGGTGTACGGGACGCGTTGTTGGTGACGTACGCGAGGTGCATCCCGCCGTCCCGCGCCGTCTCCAGCGACTCGACCGCATGCCCGATCGCCTCACCGCCCGCGTAGACGACCCCGTCCAGGTCGAGCAGCGCCGTGTCGTACGCCTCGCTCAGCGGCCGCTCACCCGACGCGGTCCGGGTCCGGATCCGGCTCTGCCCACTCATGGTGCCTCGTTCCTCGCTCACTGCCATCCCCGCTCATCCATCCCCCGATCATCCCGCATCCTCAAGAGCCGCATAACATGCATCAATGACCACACGTGGGCCCGCACGCGGCGGATTGCGACTGTCGGCCTTCCGGGGTCTGCGCTACGCCCCGGAGCGGGTGGGCAGCCTCGCCGCCGTCACCTCCCCGCCGTACGACGTCGTGGTCCGGCCGGACGGCCTGCGCCATCTCGAGACCGCCGACCCGTACAACATCGTCCGGCTGATTCTGCCGCACTCCGCCGCTCCGGCCGCCCGCCACCGGCAGGCCGCGGAGACGCTGCGCCGCTGGCAGGCCGAGGGTGTGCTCATCGCGGACCCCGAGCCCGCGCTGTACGTCTACGAACAGCGCGGCGGGGGCCTGTTGCAACGCGGACTGATCGGCACGCTCCGGCTCAGCCCGCCCGAGGACGGCATCGTGCTCCCGCACGAGGACGTCATGCCGGACATTGTCGAGGACCGCGCCGAACTGATGCGTGAGACGGCGGCCAACCTCGAGCCACTGCTGCTCTCCTACCGCGGCAGCGGCGCCGCCGACGGAGCGGCGGCCGTCATCGAGCGGGCCGTTCAGCGCACCCCGCTGCTGTCCACCACCACGGAGGACGGCTTCCGACACCGCTTGTGGGCCGTGACCGACCCGGCCGAACTCGCCGGGATCGCCGAGGATCTCGCCGGTCACCAAGCTCTCATCGCCGACGGCCACCACCGCTGGGCGACGTACCTCCGGCTGCGGGACGAGCGGTCGGGGCCCGGCCCCTGGGATTTCGGTCTGGTGCTCCTCGTGGACACCGCGCGCTACCCGCTGCGCGTCCGCGCCATCCACCGACTGCTCCACGGGCTGCCGGTCGCGGATGCCGTGACGTCCCTCGAGGGCGTGTTCCGCATACGGAAGGTGGCGGGGCCCCTGCCCGACGCGCTCGACAGCCTCGCGGACGCTTCGGAGGCGGGAAGCAACGCGTTCCTTCTCGCGGGTGACGGCGCCTTCCGTCTCATCGACCGCCCGGACGCCGGCCTTCTCGACAAGACCGTCCCGAAGGGCCGCCCGGAAGCCTGGCGGACCTTGGACGCGACCGTTCTGCACTCCCTCCTCCTGGAGCGCATCTGGCAGGTCCCGGACAACCCGGAGCAGATCGGCTACATCCACGACGCGGCGGCGGCCGTCGAACAGGCGGAACGGCGGGGCGGAACAGCCGTACTGATGCACCCGGTCGGCGAGGACGTCGTCCGTGAACTGGCGCAACAGGGCGTCACGATGCCCAGGAAGTCCACCTCGTTCGGTCCGAAACCGGCTACGGGTCTGGTGTTGCGCAGCCTCGAGCTGGGCTGACCCGGGCCCGTAGAAATGGAGGAGGGCGGCCCCGTGCGGGACCGCCCTCCTTACTCGGTGCCGGCGTCAGTGCCACGCCGGCGTGGAGTGCCGATCAGTCCCTGGGCTCATCGGAGCGCTCATCGGCACCGGGATCGGACACGGCATCGGCATCAGCCGCGGCATCGGCTCCGGAACCGCTCTCGGCGGTCTCCGGCGCACCGTCGGCCGCGGTGTCCGCCGAGGGAGCCTCCACGTCCGCGGTGTCCGTCGAGGGCACCTCCGCGTCCATCGAGGGGGCCTCCGCCTCGGTCGAGGGGGCCTCCCCCTCCGCGTCCGGGTCGAACGCGTCCATGAACTCCACTCCGTCCAGTTCCGCGAGCCGGTCCGAAGCGTTCGTGGTGCCACCCTGGTCGGCCTCGAGAGCCCTGGCGAACCACTCGCGCGCGTCCTCCTCGCGGCCGACGGCGAGCAGTGCGTCGGCGTACGCATAGCGCAGCCGCGCCGTCCACGGCTGGACGGAACTCGACGCCAGCTCAGAGCTCTGCAGTGTCACCACGGCGGCGTCGGCCTGGCCCATGTCCCGCCGCGCACCGGCCGCGACCAGCCGCATCTCCACCTGCCCGGCGCGGTCCAGCTTCTGCACCTCGGGCTCGCCCGCCATGGCGAGCGCACGCTCGGGACGCCCCATACCGCGTTCGCAGTCCGCCATCACCGGCCACAGCTCCACGGAGCCGGTCATACGGCGAGCGGCCCGGAACTCGGCGAGCGCCTCGGAGTATTTGCCGACGGCGTACGCGGCGAAGCCGGCGGCCTCCCGTACGGCTGCGACCCGCGAGGCGAGCCGCAGCGCGATGCGCGAGTACTCATACGCCCGCTCCGGCTCCTCGTCGAGCAGCTTGGCGACCATGACGAGATTCTTGGCGACATCGTCGGCCAATGTCTTCGGCAGGCTCATGAGCTCCTGCCGCACATCCTTGTCGATCTCCTCACCGGTCACGTCCTCGGGGATCGGCAGCCGCTTGATCGGCTCACGGTCACGCTCCCCCCGGTCACGGTCGTCCCGACGCCCGTAACCGCCGGAACGGTCATCACGCCGCCCGTAACCGCCGGAACGGTCGTCGCGTCCGCGGCCACCCTGGCCGTACGGACGCCGCGGTCCCCGGTCGTCGCGTCCACGGAAGCCACCGCGCTCGTCTTCGCGACGCGGACCACGCGGGCGCTCCTCTCGGCCCCGGTCGCGGTCGTCGCGGCGGTACGCAGGGCGCTCGTCACGACCCCGGTCGCGGTCATCACGGGAGTACGCAGGGCGGTCCTCACGCCGTTCGTAGCCGCCACCCGGGCGCCCGCCCCGGTCACGGTCACGACCCCGGTCACGATCGTCGCGCCCACGGAAACCACCGCGGTCATCCTCCCGACGCGGACCACGAGGACGCTCATCACGACGGAAGTCCCGCCGGTCGTCATCACGCCGCGGACCCCGGTCATCCCGACGATCCTCACGCCGGTCATCCCGCCGGAACCCCGCCGCCCCACGATCATCCCGACGGAAACCCGAACGGTCACGATCATCACGATCCCGCCGGAACCCACCCCGGTCACGATCATCATCACGACGCGGACCACGAGGACGCTCCTCACGGCCCCGGTCGCGAGTGCGGTCATCATCACGGTCTCTGCGCGGCCCCGAGGCCCTGAAGTCCCGTCGGTCACCGCCATCTTGACGCCTCGGCTGGCGCTCCGAGCGCCCCGGCCGGTCCTCGGGCGAGTTGGTGGACATCGACGTGACTCCTGTCTTGAGGTACCGCAGTCATTCTCGCGCAGTCGGCAAGCCGCTGCGCCTCGGAAAATACAAAAGGACCCTTGGTCCCAGCATGCACGCTGGGACCAAGGGTCCTTCAAAGATTGTTCGGCGGCGTCCTACTCTCCCACAGGGTCCCCCCTGCAGTACCATCGGCGCTGAAAGGCTTAGCTTCCGGGTTCGGAATGTAACCGGGCGTTTCCCTAACGCAATGGCCACCGAAACACCATCGGGTGTCTTAGCGAACAAGCACTCTCTTCAATTAGGTGAAGCTGCCATCCCGCAGGGCGGGAAATTGGCTAGTGCACCGGTGCGACTGTTCGCAACCCGGGAACTACACAGTGGACGCGAGCAACTGAGGACAAGCCCTCGGCCTATTAGTACCAGTCAGCTCCAGCAGTCACCTGCCTTCCACACCTGGCCTATCAACCCAGTCGTCTACTGGGAGCCTTAACCCCTCA
>NZ_JBQQBW010000144.1:0-14427 GCF_052245415.1 Streptomyces sp. 8N706
GAGAAGCTGTCGTCCGGCCCGACGGGGGGCACAGACCCCGTTGCATTGAGATGCCAGCCCCGACGCTCCAGTCACACTGGCAGCGGCTACGAGGAGAGGTGCCCGCACACTCGAGGTTGCCCACTTCCCGGCAGTCTCTCCCGGCTGCGGCGGAGAGAGGGAGCCCGCGCGGAAGAGCCAAGCCGACGCCGGTCGGCACGGCTGTCGGTGACAGTCTGCGGCGACCCGGGGCACTGCCCCCGCGGCTGGAATCGTCACCATCAGTGATCGTCGCAGAGCGCTCGGTGGCGCAGCAGTTCGCGGGCGCGGTGCAGCAACCACCGCGCTGATTTCGCCGCCGCACAGGGAGCCACCGCCAGGGCGGCCCGCTGCGTTCGCCATTTCCCGGAACGCACCGCAAGGAGCCCGCCCGCGACGACCATGGGCGCGCTTGCTACCCGATCCGTTCTTCCGGGACCCACCCCTGGAATGGAGGCTTGGGCGGGCCCCAAGAACGTCCTCACGTGTGGCCGCAACTCACGGTATCGGCCCGAACGCCCTGGTCAGACGTTCGTCACATCGAACGGGTCATGCTCGGAGATCAACTTGTCGAGCCGGGCCTTGTCGACGCGGCTCGTCACCTCCTCCACCTCCTGCCGGTCTCGTACGCACTTGGCCAGGGTGAAGCTCGACGTCACGACGAAGATCAGCCCAAGCGCGAGAAACCCCCGCTCCCAGGCACCGACGGGCAGCTTGGTGATGCCGTACGCCACCGCTGCCAGGGCGATCCCGAAAGAGATCGCCGCCTGTGCGAAGAAGGCCGTGGTCGTCGACGGCTGAATTGGTCTGCTCATGACCGTAGGCTCGCCCCTGGGACTCGCCCGCGCATGAGTAGCGGTACTCATCCGGTCCGACCCGCCCAGCCCCTCCGAGGGAGGCGGGGGGTGAGCAGCCACCCCCTGAAGTGCGGTATTGTTCTCGTGCGCGGTCGGCCGGGGGAAAGCCCCAGGTCGCACGGGCACCGGGACGTGGCGCAGCTTGGTAGCGCACTTGACTGGGGGTCAAGGGGTCGCAGGTTCAAATCCTGTCGTCCCGACGGTGTACAGAGCCCGCCGAGTTGGAGAAAAACTCCAGGTCGGCGGGCTTTCGCGTACCACGGAGCGCGGTCACTTAACGACCCGGAGGTGCCGCTTCGGCGGCTCCGTGGGGACCATCTGGGGACCAGGCGGGGCTGGTTCGTCAGCTGCGGGGGCCCCGCGACCGGCCGCCAGGTGCGCGCTGAGCGCCTTGCCCGCCAGATCAACCGACCGAAGATCGGGATGCAGATAGCGCTGCGTAGTGGTGAGCGAGCCGTGCCCGGCGATCTTGCGCAGCACGTGGAGCGGGACGCCGGCATCTGCCATCCAGGTCAGGCCGGTGTGGCGCAGGTCATGCCGCCGCAGGTGCTCGTACCCGAGCTTGACCACGACCTCATCCCAGTGCGTGGCATCCCGCAGGACCGCAGTGGTGATCCGACCGCCGCGGGGACCGGTGAACAGCCGGTTCATGGGGTCATGGCCGACCGCGTCCAGTCGCGCGGCGACCATGGGACGAATCTCGGGGATGATCGGCACGGTCCGGCGGCGCTTGCCCTTGGTGCCCTTGTCGACCAGCCCACCGGGAGCCGTCGTGGTCTGCCGACAGACCTCCCACGTCCATGCCTCGCGGTTAATGTCGCCAGCACGGACGCCGGAGACCTCCCCGATCCGGGCCGCGGTGCATGCAGCGAAGCGCACCACATCACCCCAGCCCCCGTATTCATCGGCTGACCGGACGACGAGCGCAAATGCCAGCTCATCCAGCGCGGCCCAGTCGGGCAACGCCAATGAGCGCGGATCGTCCAGTTCGTCCTCCGCCAGCTTGTACTGTCGCTGCCAGCCGGTGACTCGTGCCGGATTGCGGTCCACGATGCCGTCACGCGCGGCCTGTTCCATGACGCGGACCAGCGCGGCCAAGGTGTTCTTGACCGTGGAACGCCCTTCACCGTCCGCGATCCAGCCATGGACCACGCGATCCACCACACCATGGGTGATCATGGGGATTTGGAGATGGCCGAGCGCCGGAACGACACGGAGGTCCCAGCCGGCGCGGTAGGGGTGCATTGTCTTGGCCTCCAGGCCCCGCATGGCGACATCCCATTCCAACTCGCCGTACTCGGCAAGGGTGGTCGTGGCGGTCGCTGGGCTGACTCCGCGCCCTGCGAGACGTTGCATACGGGCGATCCACGTCTGTGCCTCTGCGTCGGTGCGGAATGCTTCCGACCGTGACTGCCGCCTCTTGCTGACCGGATCGACCCAGCGGACCCGGGCGCGATAGGGCGTCCGGCGATCCTCGCGACACTCGATGTCGACCGAGAGCGCTATCCCGATTGGAAGCAGTTGTTGACCCGTCATGCCACCTGCCCGGGAACGACACGGCATGCGGTCAGCCACGCCTCAACGTCAGCCACGCTATACATGGTCACGCGCGAGGTCAGCCGCACGAAAGGCGGCCCTTGCGGCGGCGAGGAGGTACGCCAACGACGCAACGTCGAGGCATCGACACCAAGCAGTTCCGCGACCTCTTCCGTTGTGTACCAACCGCCGTGCAGCAGGTCTGGGCTCTCTGCCTCTCCGCTGAAGCCAGCACCAGCGAGGCGGTCCACGGTCGCCAGCAGTGCAGTGAGCTGAGTAGTCGTCAGGGTGCGTTTCACCGTTGCTCCCTCCTCCCTCTCTGGCTGAGGTCTTGCATGGCTTCTCGGGCTGTTTCTCGGTTGAGGCGGATGTCTTCGGCGATGGAGGCGGCGAGGACGGATTCGCCGGGAGTGTGGCCGTGGCCGGCATAGTGCCAGTCAGCCAGCACCAGCGTGGTGTCCGGCTCGGGTAAGCCGAGGGCGTGGCGTTGTTCGGCTGCGCGGTAGTCGGCGCGCACTTGGCGCCGCTCGCCGAAGGTGGAGGAGTAGCGGCGGGACTTGGTGAGGAAGTGGCCGCGGAAGCCCAGCATGTGGGCCCAGGCCCGCAGTCTGCGGTCGGGGTAGAGCGGGTCGAGGTTCCAGCAGGCGCGGATCAGCCGCCGGGCATGGTCGGGCACCTGGTGCCGGTCGAGTTCGCCGAGTTCGCCGATGCGGCGGTCGAGGGTGCCAGTGGTCTCGGCTGCTTTGGTGGCGTACTTGGCGACGTAGGAGGCGACCTTCTGTTCGGTGATGTCGTCGGTGTCGAACGCCGTGATGGGCCGGACGTCGAGTTTGTGGCCCCAGCACAGGGAGCGTGCAGGCTGTCCGTCGGCTGCGGGCACAGGCACGGTGGTGTAGGGATGCTTCCTGGCCTTGCGGATCGCGTCGGTGAGCAGTTCGGTCGTGGCCCACTTCGGTGGAAGCGTGTCGGGCCCGTCGGGTCCGTCGATGCGGATGACAGCGTGGAAGTGGATGGCCCCGCGCTGTTGGAACTCGGCGACCTTGTTGAACGAGAGCCGGGCTGATTCTTTGAAGGCCTTCTGGGTGAGCCCGGCGGCTGCGGCGAGTTCGCGGCGGAGCCGGTTGATGAACCGGTGCCACAGCTCGCCTGCGTGGTTGTTGAACAGCACTGCACCGGCGTAGTCGTAGGTGTCGGGGGCGAGCGGTGTGCCCAGGGCGGGATCCTCTTTCCGGTGGCGGGTGCCACAGCGGCAGCGACCGGTTTCGGGGATGTTGTGCACACGCCCGAAGGAGGGAGCGGTGAGCGTGGCGAAGACCCGGGGCCGCTCCCGGACGGCGGCGGGGATGTTCATCGTGTCGTCGCCGGCCAGGCCCGCACGAACGAGGCGGTAGGCGTCGCCTGCGTAGAGGTAGGCGCAGGGCTGGCAGCGGGAGGCGCGGCGGTTGCCGCAGGCGATGCGCAGTCGGCCGCCGGGCTCCTCCTGGGTCGAGTACGTATGCAGGACTTGGCCGGTGCTCTTGTCCCGAGTGAGGGACCAGCCGGTGAGGTGGATGGGCTGGGCGCATCCGCCGGTCCTCTTGATCTGGTCTTGCCAGCGGTCGAAGTCGGGGGCCGAAGCCACCCTGAGCAGGTCGCCCAGGGTGGTCGGATCCAGCGTGTCAGCCACAGGCAGCCCCCAGCGCAGCAGCGAGGAGCGGGGAGGCCAGTAGCCCAGCAGGCGGGGTCCACAGACCACGCGCACCAGGCCACGACAGCGGCTCGGCGAGCGGGACGACGGCGGACAGTCGCCAGTGCCAACTACCGCGGGCGGACCAGAGCGTGCACCACCCGTCGTCCTCGTGGCAGCCCTCCAGGCGGGCAACGGCGACCACGGCACCCCGAGGCAAGGGGCGACGCAGGAACGGCCGGGCCAGCGGCGCGTCCTTCGCGTTCGGGTCGGTGGTGCGTCCGGCGTGGATGAGAACCAGGCTTCGGTGATCGGTGGGCCAGGTGCGGTTCTCGATCCGCTTGGTTCCGTAGGCAATGGCGCTTGCCCAGGGCTGCCACACGGTCAGCGCGAGGACCTCGGGAGCGGGGACGGGGGTGTTCATGCGCTCACCGCCTCGGTTGCGAGCGAGAACACCGCGTAGATGCCGAGCGTGGAGCGTCCCAGTTGCGTGGTGAACTCCATCTTGGTGCGCTTATTCAGCGCGCTGAGGGTGACGTCGTTGGTGTCGATGTGGAGGGCTTCGCGCCACGCTTCCAAGTCGCTGGCGCTGTCGAGCAGAACGCGGGCTTCGTTGGGTGTGATGCTGCTTGTGGTGATGTAGCCGCCGGGCAGGTCCGGGTGTGTCTGGGCGAAGCGGGCCAGTGCTGCGAGCACGGCCGCTTGGGTGCCGAGTGCGTTCCATTCGATCTCGTTCATGCCGACCCCTGCCGCTCCAGCGGGCTGCCGGTGACGGTCTCGACAAGGGCGGAGACGAGGACTTCGGCGACGGGCGGTGTGACGGCGTTGCCGAATTGGCGGACGCGCTCGCGCTTGTTGCCCAGCACGGTATAGGCCTCGTGGAAGGCCATGGCGCGGCCGATCTCGCACGGCTCCAGCATCCGGAAGAACACGTCCTCCACCGCGGTCGTCGTCCCAGTGGCCAGGGCGTAGCGGTCACGAGTGGTCAGCGTGGCCACCGGCTCGCTGACCGGCTGGGCCTTGCCCTTGCCGTAGTACGGCACCAGCAAGGCAGCGTCCTCGGAGGCGAAGCCGGGTCCGGTGACCAGGCCGTGGTGGTTGCCGGAGGCGGTGACGGTGGCCAGCGGGTCGGTGACGGGTCGGGCGC
The DNA here is from genome assembly GCF_052245415.1 of Streptomyces sp. 8N706. Classification (NCBI taxonomy): domain Bacteria; kingdom Bacillati; phylum Actinomycetota; class Actinomycetes; order Kitasatosporales; family Streptomycetaceae; genus Streptomyces; species Streptomyces sp. 8N706. The sequence goes on from NZ_JBQQBW010000144.1 coordinate 5,225, forward strand.
GTTCCTTGTCGCCGCCGCCGCGCAGCGGGATCACATAGGGCAGCCAGGCCAGCCCGGTTTCGTTGCGGGCGGTCTGGGTGCGCAGCGGCACCGAGGCGGGTGCGGCCTGCTTGCCGTCGCGACCCTCCACGGGCACGAGCAGAGGCGGGAGAGCCAAGGCGTCGTTCTCGCGGGTGGTGCGGGTGGGCATCGGGTCTGTGACCGGTGCCGGTTCGGTGCGCCAGGTGTCACCGGCCGGGACGAGTGTCGGGGTGCCGTACCTGGCCAGTCCGGTGCGGATGCGGGCCATGGTGGCGGCGGCGAGCGGTTCCGTTCGGTCGCCGATGCGCTTGCCCGCCAGAGTCCAGTCGATCGCGGTTGCAGCGGGCAAAACGTCAGGTTCGACGACGGAGCTGCGGCAGCGGGCGTTGGGGCAGCGGTAGAGGTACTGCTGCCGGTAGCGGCCCATGTCCCGGCGCGGGTTCTTGAACACCTGCACCGCACTCACCTGGACTTCGCAGACCGGGCACCAGGCATGCGGGCGCAGCCACTTGTTCCAGTCCGGGGCCCGTCCTAACGAGCGGTGCCAGTAGGCAAGATAGAGCCGGTCGCGGGACTGAGGCGCGAAGACCGTACGCACCGGACGGGCGTGCATCGAGTTGAAGGCGATCAGCTTGGTCTCGTAGCCGATCGCGCGGATCTGGGCCCGCCAGGTGGTCCACAGGTCCCAGGCGCGCACGTCGATGACGTTCTCGACCACGCCGGCCAGCACCGGACGCCCACGCCGGGCGCACGAGTCCAGGTAGCGAGGAACATCCCACATCAGGGCACGGGACCGGTCGGTAGCCGGATCGGGCAGCGTCTCGCCGAACAGGTCGGGTTGCTTATCGAAGTCGCGGCGCTTGCCCCGGGCGTTGGACCACTGCGGGCACTCCGGAGAAGCCCAGAACAGATCAGCGGCCGGGAAGCGGGCCACGTCCGCGTCGTGCAGATCACCTTTGAAGTGGTCGACGTCGGGGAAGTTCGCCGAATGCGAGGCGATCGCACGGTCCCAGTGATTGGCCGCCAGGACCGGAGCGACACCCGGGACTGAGGCGGAGCCCAGGGAGGAGCCGCCGACGCCTGCGAAGAAGTCGATGTAGGTCAGCACGACACACCCTCCTTGACCGTCGAGGTGCCCGTGGTGACGAGCCAGCGGGGGGCGGTGCCGGTGCCATGGCAGGCTGGGCAGATGACGGGCAGGGTGGTGCGGGTGCCGTCCTGGTTGCGGGTGCCGGTGGTGACGGCGACGGTGGGGAAGCCGTCGCAGTCGGGGCAGATCCGGGCAGCGCGAGCCGTGCGGTCGGGCATCATGGGAGTTCCTTCCGGTTTCAGTGATCGGGTAGGGGCTGGGCCGTCCGGACGGCGGATGCTTGGCGGTTGAGGCCGCCCGGGGGCCGGTCATTTGCGCGGGGGCTTGGGCACCTCCAGGGCGAGGGTGATGAGTCCGCCGCCGCCGATGAGGGTGGGAACCGCAGCCTTGATCGCTACTGCGGTCGTGGTGGCCACCTGCACAAGGGACAGCACGGCCACGGTGGTGATGTAGACCAGGCCGCAGACGCCGATGGCGGCCACGAGGATCAGGACCACCGGGCCGACCCATGAACGGGGCGTGGTGTGGACGATGACGACCGATTGAGGGTCGGCGCCCGGCGGGATCAAGTCGGCCGGGATGTGTCCGCTTCGGAGCTGGGCATCGGGACGGATCACGGTGGTTCTCCCTTCCGGATCAGGTCACTTGGTGGTGCCGTTGACGACGTCGACACCGGTCCGGGTGCCGGACTCGATGGCCGGGGCAAGGAAGGTGTCGGCGAGCAGGAAGCCGCCGAGGAGGAGCACGACGATCAGCCAGGTCGGCGGGCGCATGAGCTTGATCCCGAAGTAGCCGAATACGGCGACCACGAGAACCAGGGGCAGTTCGACATTCACGGCCGGTCAGTCCTTTCCGGTGAGTTGGAGAGCGATGGCGTCAGCGAGCTGCGGGGCGACGCCGAGGCGGGCGCGCAGCGTGGCGGGGTCGATCGGCGTGCCGGTGGCGGTGTGGTGTGCGTCGCCGACCTTGCGGGCGTGCGCGAGGAGCGCGGCGGGCACCGGGATGGCGGGCGGCAGCGCCGGAACCGATTCGCTCTCGTGAGCCGGAACCGGGGCGGGTTGGTCGCGGATGACGGCGACATCCGAGGCCGGTTCGGCGTCCGGGGCTGACTTGGCGCGCGGTTGCGTGGGTGTGTGGACGAGAAGGGTGCCGCCGAGGAAGGCGAGGGCGGGCCAGCCGGCCACCAGGATGCGCAGCCATGCGGGGACGTCGTCCAGGTCGAGCAGGCCCGCAGTCGCGACGTTCGCACCGAGGGATGCGGCCAGGGCAACGGTGAACCAGGTCCACGCAGCGCGGGTCGGGCCGCCATCGCTACGCAGGATGCGAAGCCGTCGCCAGGCCGCGACGAGCAGCAGGTCGACGCTGATGGGGTAGGCCCAGGCTTTCCAGCCGTCTTGTCCGGCAGCGGCGGCGATGTCGTGCAGGTGGGCGAAGGACAGGGCACCGGCGATCACGGCTTGCACCAGCACGGCATCGATCCGGGCGAGGTAGCGGCGCATCTCGGTTCTCCTTCCTGTAGGCCGGGGCCGGGAGGGATGCAGGCGACCAGCCGCCCGGCACGCGGGCGTTCAGCTCGGGTCGGGGGCTTGGCCGGTGCCGAAGCAGGTCAGGCAGAGGGCTTCCTGCCGGTCGGTGCTCTCGCGCTTGCTGCGGGTGCCGACCTTGAAGGCTTCGGAGACCTGACCGGTGGCGCAGTCCGGACACGGCTTGGGTTGCTCTGGGCCGGTCGGCGGGCGGCGCGCTTGGGTGCCGTCACGGGTTTCTCCTTTCGGGCATGGCGGGGGTAGGGACCTGGCGCGAAGCGGTCACGCCAACCGGTGTGGAACGAGGAACTACGGGCCGCTGGGAGACGCGAGCGCTACGGCCGCCGGTGCGGGGATCGCGGTCTGTGGCCGGAACGGGTCCAAGGCCGGGATCTGCGGGGTGAGGTGCGCGAACTCGCGGCATACCGTGGCGACTTCACCGAGCGTCGTCTTGGGTGTGCGGATGCGGGACCAGCCGCCCGAGGAGTCACCGGCGATGGCGGTTCCCGCCCGCTCGGGAGCGATGTTGGTCGCGGCGAAGACGGCGAGTTCGTTGATGTCGCCCAGGCCCATTTCGGCGGTCTGCTGGTCGTTGCAGCGGTGCACCACGCGGCCGGTGAGCTGGGCACGCAGGGCGGTTGCGCCCTTGCCGAGCTCGGAGCCGAAGCGCTGCCCGCACACCTCAAGGTAGATGCCGACCGCGCGGGCCAGCTGCGCGAGGCGGACGAGCTGGGTGACCATGCGGTCCCGGCGCGCGGTGTCTGCCTTGGAGGTGATCAGGAATAGTTCGGCGATCTCATCGATCAACACCACGATCGGAACTGGGCGCAGCTTGCGCGGCAGGCCCCAGATGTCGGAGGTGATGTCCTCCAGCGGGGTGCCCGGGGCGATGCCCTGGTGCAGGCACAGCAGGTCGAAGCGCTCTTCCATCTCCACGACCAGGGCGTCCAGCAGCCCATCGGCCTGATCGGGTGTGATGGCAAGCGCGGAGAGACGGGGGGCGAAGGGACTCTGTTCCACGCCGCGCTTGCAGTCGATGCCGACCAGGGCGACATCCAGGGGCGCGAGACCTTTGATCAGGCAGCGCTGGAACATCGACTTACCCGACTTGTTCGCACCCAGCGTGAGGGCGTGAGGGATGTCTTGGTAGTTCCGCACATAGGGCAGGCCGTCTTCCCGCAGGGCGACCGTCGCGGAGAGCGGTCCGGTAGGCAGCCGGCGCGGCATGCGCACGTGGTCGAGGATGTCGAAGCCGGTCAGGCGCAGGTCGACCACGCCGGGTTTGACCTCAGAGACGTGGACCGAGTAGATGCCCCAGGCGTGGCGCAGCCGTTCGGCCGACTTGACCACGTCTTCTGGTGCCAGCCCCGCAGCAAGCCGCAGGCGAAGGCGGAGGCCGGTGCTGGTGGGGCGGACACCGCGAATCCTCGGGATTCCCGGGCGGGCCACCTGCTCGCCGGCAGAGAGCTTATGGGCGAAGACCTTCCACCAGGGCGGGGCGACGGTCAGCTCGCAGGCTTCCATCGTCTGACGGTAGGAGGAGAGGACCCGGTACAGGGCGGCCGGGAGACCGACCAGAGTCCAGTACACGGCGGGGGCCTTGACGCGGGCCACCAGGAGCAGGGCGGTGACTATCACCACCAGGGCTAAGAGTGTTGCTCCAGACATGGCTGTCAGCCCTTGCCGTTGGCGGCGGCGGCCGGAACCTGCTGCGCCATGACCGCGGTGGCGCGGTAGCTGATGCCGTGCCCGAAATCGTTCTCCCACGGGCGGGCCACCAGACCGGGCAGGGCCACCGGCGCTCCGGGGAACAGGTCCGGCTGAATGCCGTCCTCGGAGACCACGATGGTAAGCGCGTCCGGGCGGCCGTCCACGATCACGGCCACGCTCACGTTGAACAGCGTCTTACCGGACTGCTTGTCGATCGCGACCTCTCCGGTCTCCCGGTTCTTGACCTTCGGCTCAGGGGCCTGGATGAGCATCACCGTCATTGCGGCGGTGTCCACGGGGATCTGACGCATGGCTTGCCTCCCAGAAGGGATCGAGGGTGTGTGTGTGTACGTACATAGTCGGCTTGGCATACCTAGTTGTCAAGGCGTTCTTGGCTTGCCTAGTTGGGCGAATTGCCGCGAAGCTGGACTCTGTGACGACCGCGAAGAGAGTGGACATGATCGAGAAGACCGGCGTACCCGCTTATCTCCAGATCGCCGGGAACCTGCGCGAGCAGATCCAGCAGGGCCTGTTGACGCCCGAGGAGCCGCTTCCGTCGACTGCGGAACTCGGTCGCCAGTACGGAGTGTCAGCGAGCGTCGTCAAGGCCGCGATCAGCGTTCTTCGCACCGAGGGTCTCGTCGTTGGGCAACAAGGGAAGGGGGTGTTCGTCCGCCCCGCCGGCCAGGATCAGCAGCCGGAAGGCGTCGACGACGATGCCCTTGCCGCCCAACTCGGTGAGATCCAGAGCGCGATCCAGGATCTTTCAGGTCGAATGGCAGCGATCGAAGCCGCAGTGTTCCCAAAGAGCTCTCGAACTGACCGATCCGGCAATTAAGTTCGTCCAACTCTGCTCGGATGACACTCATCCGGCGCAGCAGAGCCTGTCTCTGATCTTGGGTCCGTGTCATGGCTAACCACTCCGTCTCTGGATGCTCCGCCCCTGGCTAGCGGGCTTGCATCCATTGACGCCCAGTAGTCGCAACATCGCCATGGACCGGATGTGGACACGAGATCGGCCGGGGAACTGTCCACATGGGAGGGATGAATCTTGGCCCAGGAGCCCCGAAAGCTCACTCCTACCAGGTCTGCTCAGGATCTTCTCGGCGCGGAACTTCGGCACTGGCGCGAGGTTCGCGGACTCTCGCAGGACGAGGTTGGCGCGCGAGTCTTCACCAGCGGCGATACGTTAAGCAAGGTAGAGGGCGCAAAGCGCTTCCCATCACGGGAAGTGGTTGAAGGCTGCGACGAGGTCCTTGGCACTGGCGGGATCTTGACTCGGCTATGGGATCTTGCAGACGCCCAGCGACTTGACGGACGCACACGGTCAGCCAAGCAGTCAAACCATGTGGACACTTCCTCTCTCGATCTCCAGGGCGCCCTCTCCGCAGGCACGATGAAGCTGCGGATAGATGAGGAGGGCAACGTGTGGGCCGAGGTCAATCGACGATCGTTTCTCGTGGGCAGTGCTGCCGCATTACTCAGCCAAGGGACTGCCAGCGGCGCCGCCGGTCTCGACGGCCTCTCTCCCGGAGTGAGCGCAGCAGATGATCCCTTTGGGTTCGCCAGATTGGTGACCTCGAAGTGGCCCGACCTACGACTCTCCCGCCCAGTACCCGACTTCGGAGTTGACTGGACTGCCCTCATGCCGGGGGGACACTCGATGCTCGGTGCCAACATCCCGCTGCAACTGCACCCCGCTCGGATCGATGGCGGCCGGGCACTCGTCTCCATCCCCGACAAACGCCGCGCCGGCAGCTTCCTGGACCGCCCTGGACGTGGCCTGCTCATTGGAGCTGCGGGCAGCGACGATTCGCCCGAGTTCTATCTGCTCGATGGTCGAAACGTCCGAGGGCGCCTGAGTCGCGCCGCAGGCATCCAAGAGGTCACTGCACCCCTTGCCTACGAGCTGGACGATCTGACCTACGGCATCCTCTGGGCTGTCTCCAACTACGACGATGCATTGCAGGCAGACGATCAGGACTTGGCCGAGACGCGGACCGATCTCGAACGGTACGACCGTCTGTCCTCGTCAGCCGTAAGCCGGGAAGCCGCGCCGGGACTCAACTCCGTTGCCCACATGTGGCTCGGATCGGACTTCTGCGCGCGCCACATCCTCAAGGCGTTGCCCGACCTGCCGGAGCTACCGGCGTTCTGGACCCGAGAGCAGCGTGGCGAGGAAGCCAGTGCGTGGCTGATCTTCGATCACAAGTACCCGTACCTTCAAGCGACGACCCAGGCACTGGGAGGGCCGAGTACACGCACGTTCTGCGTGCCCGAGGCCATCGTTGAAGCTTCACCCCGACATGAGCGGATCTTGCTCTTCCTGGCTGTGGCGCTCATGGAGTCTCTCGGCATTCATGCGCAGTTCACCACGGACGCGTCATACGAAGCCGTCGAAGGGTTCGTTGTCTCGCCCAACAAGGAGGCGATCATCGCCAACTGGGTTCGAGGCGACGGCATGTGGCATGTCGACGTGACCGGACGGACATCGATCGTCCGTGCATTCACCAACGCCGCAGGCGATGTTGCAGCAGATTCGATCATCGAGGCGCCCACGGCGTCGGAACGTCTGCGCGCCCTGGCGCACTACCTCGATCTTCCTTGGACCTGGATGATCCATCGATGCGCCCAGCTCGGCAAGTACGGGACATCGGGCCTGATCCAGTCCCGAAGCCGACTCGTATCAGCAGCCGGCCTCGACGCGGCCTGCTCGTACGTCGGTGCACTGCCGATCGACAGCTAGCCTGCAAGCCGCAAACCACAAAGAGGGAGGCTCAGATGACGGACACGCGTCGACGCGTTGCGGTGTTCTCACTCGGTGGCACCATCGCGATGACCTCGCAGGATGCGGGCGGTGCGACCCCGACGCTCTCAGCCAGTGATCTAGTGGCAGCCGTACCAGGTCTCGCCGAGACCGGTGTCGCGATCGAGGTCCACGACTTCCGACGATTGCCCGGTGCGTCACTGGCCTTCCGCGACCTACTCGATCTCGTCGAGGAAATCGAAGCGCTCGATGTGGACGGCGTGGTGATCACGCAGGGCACGGACACCATCGAAGAGACCTCGTACCTGATCGACCTCGTGTACCCAGCCGAGATGCCGATCGTGGTCACGGGAGCGATGCGCAACGCGAGCATGGCGGGCGCCGACGGGCCGGCCAATGTGCTTGCTGCCGTCCGCGTCGCTGCCAGCAGCGAGGCCCGGGGGACCGGGGCCGTGGTCGTGTTCGGCGAGGAGATCCACGCCGCCCGTTGGGTACGCAAGGCTCACGCCACCAGCCCTACGGCGTTCACGTCCTACCCAGGACCGGTTGGCTACGTTGCCGAGGACCGAGTACGGATCTGGAGCCAGCCGACCGAAGAGCCGAAGATCCCGCGCCAGCAACTCAGCAACGACGCCCGGACCGCGGTCGCGCTCATCGGACTCGGAGATGATGGGGTCGTACTGCGTGCCATCGGAGCGCAGGTCGACGGCTTGGTTGTTGCCGCCTTCGGCGCCGGGCATGTGCCTATGGGGTGCGTCGATGCGTTGGCAGACCTTGCCAAGGAGATGCCGGTGATCCTGGCGACGCGCACCGGGGCCGGACCTGTCCTGACCGATACTTACGGATTCCCCGGATCAGAAGCCGATCTGTTGTCCCGTGGGCTCCTCGCGGCCAACACCCTCGGGCCGATCAAGGCGCGGATTCTTCTCCAGCTCCTGCTGATGCGAAGTGCCGATCACAGCGAGATCGCAGAGCATCTCAGCCGCATCCACTGACCGACGCCCACATCCCGAGAGGACTGTCTTGCGCAGCTACGAGTTGACCACCGGCCGAACCTTCGGGGTCGCCTTCGACCACGGCGACGACTTCTTTCCCACGCTCGCCGAGTTCTGCCGCAGCAACGGCGTTCGGCACGGATACATCCCCATGTTCATCGCGGGCTTCGCCGAGGCCGAGATCGTCGGCGCGTGCGAGAAGTTGGAAGACCCACAGGCCCCAGTGTGGAGCAAGGTCCACTTGACCGGGGTCGAGGCGATGGGATGCGGAACTCTCGCGTACGACGCCGAGACGGACACCGTGCTGCCGCACATCCATACGTCACTCGGAGAGAAGGCGCGTTCGGCCAACGGGCACACGAGTCATCTGCTCAGCGGCCAGGTGCAATTCCTTGTCGAGATGCTCGTGGTCGAGGTGATCTCACCGGTCATGACCCGTCCGCAGAATCCGGACCTTTACAACGTCCCCCTGCTGACCTTCGGTGCATGAGCTGCACACGCTGCCGCAGCAGCAGCGCGGACAGACTTTCCCTACATCATCAAGGCTCGCTGCGCTCGCTGCCCGACCTGGAGTTCGGTCAGCGAGCGAGGATCATTGCCAGCCCAGCCGCCGCCACGCAGCTCGGCCACACGGGTGGCTTCTACCCCTCACCCGCCATGCGCTCGAGTGGCCCCCAGAAGGCTTCAACGACTCCAGGCACCGTCCCATCGGGAGTACGGCGGAAGCTCGGGAGAACACCACAGTTGACGCTTGGGGCGTCTGCTTTCCCGGCCTCCTGAACTGCGTAGCAGTCTGATGCTGCGATCAGAGGTGCCGCGCCAAGGGCGCGGCGCGCCGGCCGGTCGCCGACGCGCTTGCCCCTCCATGTCTACGCCACCGGGGCCGCGCGTCGTCGCCCGCCCGCGCCACAAGGGGGCGAAAAGACCAGGCCGGGGGTGGGGACGGACGGCTCCGCGGCTTTACCCAGGGTAAAGCCCAAGACCGGGAAGTTAGCCGGGGGACGTGGCGTGTCAAGGGCGGAGATGGGCTGGGTTGACGTGGCAACGGAGCCCCTGTCGGACTGTGAGTGTCGAAGTCGCAGTTCGAGGGAGCTCCG
>NZ_JBQQBW010000145.1:0-14419 GCF_052245415.1 Streptomyces sp. 8N706
CGCACAGGAGTGGCTGCACGCTCTGCCCCGGCTGCTCCAGGACGCCCTGGAGCGCTGGGAGTTGAGCTTCGAACGCCTGCAGGCACCGGGCGGCCGCAGCAGCCTGGTGGCCCTCGTCCGGCGGGCCCGAGCCCGCGGCGGCGGCCTATGCCCTGCCCTTCCCGGTACCGGACGCGGCCGCCGCGGTCCGGCTCGCCGCGGAGCTCGAGGAGCGAGTGGCCGGGGTCTACGCCGATCTCGTCCGCGCCTCGGAGGGCTCGCTGCGGCGCGAGGCGGCGGCCGCTCTGCGGGAGGCGGCAGTGCGGGCGGCCCGCTGGCGGAGCGGCAGCGTAGCCTTCCCTGGGCTCGCCGAACGGCAGGGTCCGACCGGCCCGTCCGGGCCGGCGTCCGGCGCCGCGGACGCGCTCTGACCGTGGTGCCGGACCCGCGGCGCAGCAGGCAGGCATGGAAAGGGACAGCTCAGGGATGGCTTCAGCAGCACGGCGCGACGGCGGAGTTCCCCTCGAACCGCCGCAGCGGCTGGTGCGCGCGCTGTTCGAAGAGGGCGGGGACGCCGCACAGGAGTGGCTGCACGCTCTGCCCCGGCTGCTCCAGGACGCCCTGGAGCGCTGGGAGTTGAGCTTCGAACGCCTGCAGGCACCGGGCGGCCGCAGCAGCCTGGTGGCCCTCGTCCGGCGGGCCGACGGCACGCCCGCGGCACTGAAGCTGCTCCCCCCGGGCGCCGCGGCCCCGCAGGAGCGGGCGGCGCTGGAGCGCTGGGACGGATGGGGCTCGGTACGGCTCCTGGAGGCGGATCCGGAGGCGGGCGCACTGCTGTTGGAGCGGCTGCACGGCGAAGTGTCGCTGAGCTCGCTGCCGGAGGCGAAGGCTCAGCTCGAGGCCGCGGGGACGGTGCGCCGGCTGTGGGTCGACCCCGGTGAGGGCCACCCCTTCGCCACGGTGGCTGAACGGACCGGCCGGGACGCGGAACTGCTGCGGGCAAAGGCCGGGGAGCCCTGGGCGGAGACGGTGCGGCCGGTCGTCGACGAGGCGCTGGAGGTCCGGGCGGCACTGACGGCCGACCCGTCCGAGGCCGTACTGCTGCACGGCCGCTTCCGGCAGGGCAAGGTGTTGTCGGCGGAGCGTGCGCCCTGGCTGGCGGTCGGTCCGGAGCCGCTGGTCGGCGAGCGGGCGTACGACCTGGCGCGGCTCGTCCGTGACCGGCTCGAGGACCTGGTCGCGACCTCGGGCGGCGCGTCCGCGGCACGCCGCCGTATGGCGAAGCTCGCGGATTCCCTGGAGGTGGACCGGGACCGGCTGCGCGGCTGGACGCTGTTCCGGGCGGTGGAGTCGGGCGTACGGTCCTTCGCCGCCGGCCGGACCCAGGACGGCGAGGTGCTCATGGAGTTCGCGGGCTGGCTCTGAGGGCGCTCGGGCTGGGCGCCTCGGACGCCATGAGCGGTCCCCGCCCCTCCCCCGGCCGCACAGACGGCGCGCGCGTACGGCCGGCCGCCGTGCGTGGGCGGTGGCTTGGGCGCTGAGCCGGCCGGGTTCGGCGGGCAGGGGTCCTTGGCGGCGGAGGGCCGCGCAGCCGCCCGGTCGCGGCGTCGACCGCGCCGCCGTACTGGGGCTTCGGAGCGGGGGGCGGACTGGGCGCGCTCGGCATCCGCCCGTCTCCCTGCGGCGGCGATCACCGGTGCCCGGCGCTTTCCCGGCGGGGGCGCTGCTCGGGGCGGGCCGTCCCGTCCGGGTGCGAACGCGCGGGCACAAGCCGTCGCGCGCAGCCGCATACCCCCGTTCGCCCCGCCGGGGTCGAGCGTCCCGGCCGTGCGAACGGGGCCCTGAGCAGGCGCGGGTGCTCGTTGGGCGTCCGCGCGCCCGGCCCCCGCGCACGGGAAGCGGGCCGCACCCGGTCGTCAGGCCTTCGCCAGCCTCGCCAGGGCCTCGTCCACGGGGACCTCTTCGCGCTCGCCCGTACGCCGGTCCTTGAGCTCCACGATCCCCTCGGCCGCGCGGCGGCCCACGACCAGGATGGTCGGCACCCCGATCAGCTCGGCGTCGGTGAACTTCACGCCCGGCGACACCCCGGCGCGGTCGTCGACGAGCACCCGTACGCCCGCCGAGTGCAGCTTCTCGGCCACCTCCAGGGCGACTTCGGTCTGCCGTGCCTTGCCGGCCGCCACGACATGGACGTCGGCGGGCGCGATGGCGCGCGGCCAGCACAGGCCCTGTTCGTCGGAGGTCTGCTCGGCCAGTGCCGCGACGGCCCGTGAGACGCCGATGCCGTACGAGCCCATGGTCACCCGGACGGGCTTGCCCTCACGGCCGAGGACATCGAGCTCGAAGGCGTCCGTGTACTTCCGGCCGAGCTGGAAGATATGGCCGATCTCGATGGCGCGTCCGATCTCCAGACCGGTGCCGCAGCGGGGGCAGGGGTCACCCGGCTCGACCACGACCACATCGAGGTACTGGTCGACCTCGAAGTCCCGCCCGGCGACCACATGGCGGGCGTGCTTGCCCTCCTTGTTGGCGCCGGTGATCCAGCTGGTGCCCCGGGCTACACGCGGGTCCGCGATGTACCGGAAGGCGCTGCCCGCCAGGCCCTGCGGGCCGACGTAGCCGCGTACGAGATCGGGACGGTAGGTGAAGTCCTCGGCCGTCACCAGCTCCACGACGGCGGGCGCGAGGTGCTCGCCGAGCTTGCCGAGGTCCACCTCGCGGTCGCCGGGGACACCGACGGCCGTGATCTCACCGTCGACCTTGACGAGGAGGTTCTTCAGGGTCGCGGAGCGGTCCACGCCCAGATGCTCCGCGAGGGTCTCGATGGTCGGGGTGTCGGGGGTGTCCAGCTCCTCCACGGCCGGGTGCCCGACCTGCTCCACAACGGGCACGGGCACGGTGACCGCTTCGGTGTTGGCCGCGTAGTCGCAGGCCGGGCAGTCGACGAAGGTGTCCTCGCCCGCGGCGGCCGGGGCGAGGAACTCCTCGGACGCCGAGCCGCCCATGGCACCGGAGACGGCGGAGACGATGCGGTAGTCCAGGCCCAGCCGCTGGAAGATCTTGGTGTACGCCTCGCGGTGCAGCCGGTAGGACTCGGCCAGCCCCTCGTCGTCGGTGTCGAAGGAGTACGAGTCCTTCATCTGGAACTCACGGCCACGGAGCACACCGGAGCGGGGACGGGCCTCGTCCCGGTACTTCGTCTGGATCTGGTAGAGGATCACCGGCAGGTCCTTGTAGGACGTGCACTGGTCCTTGACCACCAGGGTGAAGATCTCCTCGTGGGTGGGGCCGAGCAGATAGTCGGCGCCCTTGCGGTCCCTCAGCCGGAACAGCAGCTCGCCGTACTCCTCCCACCGGCCGCTGGCCTCGTACGGCTCCTTCGGCAGCAGCGCGGGCAGCAGCACCTCCTGGCCGCCGATGGCGTCCATCTCCTCGCGGACCACGCGGGAGACGTTCTCCAGCACCTTCTTGCCGAGCGGCAGCCAGGTCCAGATCCCCGCGGACGACCGGCGGACGTACCCGGCGCGGACCAGCAGTTTGTGGCTGGCGGTCTCGGCATCGGCCGGGTCGTCGCGCAGTGTCTTGAGCATCATCCGGGACATGCGCTGGACCATGGTGTTGTCTCCTGCGTGCGAGGTGCGGTTGTCAGGAGGCTATCCGGGACCCGGTGGAGGCCGGAAACCGATAGGGCCCGGTCCGGTACCGCCGAGCGGCCGGTGCCCGGTCAGCCCCGGAGGAGCGGAAGGTGCGCGCCCATCACCGCGTACGGGCTCGGGGCGCTGGGGAAGAGCACCCGCCGCGCCAGGTCGTGGTAGCCCAGGGCGCGGTAGAGCGCACGCGCCGGGCTCTCGGTGTCGATCGCGGACAGGATGCTGCGCGGCTGTGCGGCGGTGTCCGTGATGGTGGTGATCAGTTGACGGCCGATGCCGCGCTTCTGGTAGGAGGGGTGGACATGGAGCTCGGTGATGACGAAGGCGTCGTCGAGCCAGCTGTCCTGTCCGGCGTGGCGGAGGTAGGGCTCGACGACGGTCGACCACCAGTGAGCGCGATCGTTGGGCATGCCGTAGACGAATCCGACGAGGCGTCCGGTGGCGGTGAGGGCGCCGAGGGCACGGGCGCCGGGGCTGCTGAGGTGACGCAGCACGATATGGCGCCGTACGCCGATCTCGTCGCTGCTGAGCCCGAAGGCCAGTGCCTGGACGGCCAGCGCCTCGTCCACCCTTCCGGCAAGGTCGAGCGGCGTGACCGCGACGTCATCCATGAACGCGACCCTACCCGTGGTGGGGGCCTCCCGGGTCGGGGTGCGCACCGGTCGGGGGATCCGGCGGGGGCGGTCAGAACAGCACGCTCATGAAGGCGCCGACTTCCTGGAAACCGACGCGGCGGTACGCGGCGCGTGCGGCGCTGTTGTAGTCGTTGACGTAGAGGCTGGCGACCGGGGCGACGTCCTTCAGGGCGTACTGCAGGACGGCGGCCATGCCGGTCTCCGAGAGTCCCCGGCCGCGGAACTCCGGGGCGACCCAGACGCCCTGGATCTGGCACGCCTTAGGTGTCGCGGCGCCGATCTCGGCCTTGAAGACCACCTTGCCGTTCTCGATACGGGCGAACGACCGGCCCGCGCCGACGAGTTCGGCGATCCGCGCCTGGTAGAGAAGTCCGCCGTCACCCGCGAGCGGTGAGACGCCGACCTCTTCGGTGAACATCGCCACGCAGGCCGGCATCACGGTGTCTATCTCGTCCTTGCGGATACGGCGTACCAGCGGATCGGCCGCCACGTCGTCCGGCACCGTCGTGGTGACCATGAGGGGCTGGTGGGCGCGGACCTCTCGGGCCGGGCCCCAGCTGGGTTCGAGCAGTGACCACAGCTGTGCCGTGGGCTCCGCGGGGCCGACGATCGAGGAGCAGCGGCGGCCCGCCCGCCGGGCGCGGTCGGCGAAGCCGCGTACGGCCTCGGGCCCGGCGCTGATGGGGACGAGATTGGCACCGGCGTAACAGAGCGACTCGAGCCGCCCGTCCGCGTACCAGCCCCACATCTCACCGCCGAGCCGCCAGGGGTCGAGTCCAGCGATATGGACGCGGGCAGCGACAAACGCGTTGGCGACCGGGTCGCGGTCGAGGACCGCGAGGGCGGCGTCGAGCTCGCCGGGTTCGAGAACCCTGGTGGTGGTCGTCGTCAACACGTGTCGGAATGCCTCACCGTCCGGCCCCCATCTGGTCTCCGCACTGTACCTGCCCAGTGCCGATGAACGCCGCCCCCGGTGGGGCCCCGCTTCGGGGCCGGGGCCCGCCGGTTGGGCGTGCGGGGGTCAGCTGACGGAGACCTGGGGCTCGCCGGAGAGGACGCCGTCCTTCTCCATCTGCTCGGCGATCTTCATCGCTTCCTCGATGAGGGTCTCCACGATCTTCGACTCGGGCACGGTCTTGATGACCTCGCCCTTCACGAAGATCTGCCCCTTGCCGTTGCCCGAGGCCACCCCGAGGTCCGCCTCACGTGCCTCACCCGGACCGTTGACCACACAGCCCATCACGGCGACCCGCAGCGGCACCTCCATACCGTCCAGACCCGCTGTCACCTCGTCCGCCAGCTTGTAGACATCCACCTGCGCCCGGCCGCACGAGGGACAGGACACGATCTCCAGACGGCGCTGCCGCAGATTCAGCGACTCCAGGATCTGGATGCCGACCTTGACCTCCTCCGCCGGAGGGGCCGACAACGACACGCGGATGGTGTCCCCGATGCCCTCGGAGAGCAGCGCGCCGAAGGCCACGGCCGACTTGATCGTGCCCTGGAACGCCGGACCGGCCTCCGTGACGCCCAGGTGCAGCGGGTAGTCGCACTGGGCCGCCAGCTGCCGGTAGGCGTTGACCATGACCACCGGGTCGTTGTGCTTCACGGAGATCTTGATGTCCCGGAATCCGTGCTCCTCGAACAGGGAGCACTCCCAGAGCGCCGATTCGACCAGCGCCTCCGGTGTGGCCTTGCCGTACTTCTCCAGCAGCCGCTTGTCGAGCGAGCCCGCGTTCACTCCGATCCGGATGGGAATTCCGGCATCGGAGGCGGCCCGGGCGATCTCCTTCACCTTGTCGTCGAACTGCCGGATGTTCCCGGGGTTCACCCGCACCGCCGCACACCCCGCGTCGATCGCCGCGAAGACGTACTTCGGCTGGAAGTGAATGTCCGCGATCACCGGGATCTGCGACTTCCGCGCGATCACCGGGAGCGCGTCCGCGTCGTCCTGTGACGGGCACGCCACGCGGACGATCTGGCAGCCGGACGCCGTCAGCTCGGCGATCTGCTGCAGCGTGGCACCGATGTCCGCCGTCACCGTGGTCGTCATCGACTGCACCGACACCGGCGCGTCCCCGCCCACCGCCACGGGCCCGACCTGGATCTTCCGGCTGACCCGCCGCTCGGCGAGCTTGGTCGGAACGGACGGCATTCCAAGCGAAATCGCAGTCATCTGGCGAGCAACCCCAAGGTGTGTACAAGGTCCCGAGATCGGCGGGCTCCGGTCACCGAGATTACGGCACCGGTCCCCTCAGCAGCACATCCCGCCCCCCGAACAGAGCAAACAACCACGAAACGGGACAGCCGGGCGCACAATGCGCCCGGCTGACCAGGCGTTCACGTCAGGAGATTCTGACCGGATTGACGAGGTCGGCCACCAGCACGAGCAGGGTGAAGCAGATGAAGATCCCGGCGACCACATAGGCGACCGGCATCAGCTTGGCGACGTCGAAGGGGCCGGGGTCGGGCCGGCGGAAGACACGCGCCGCGTGACGCCGTACGCCCTCCCACACGGCTCCCGCGATGTGCCCGCCGTCCAGAGGGAGCAGCGGCAGCATATTGAACAGGAACAGGGACAGATTGAAGCCCGCGACCAGGAACAGCATGGTCGCGACGCGCTGCTCCGGCGGGATGTCGAGGTTGAAGACCTCGCCGCCGACCCGGGCCGCGCCGACCACGCCCATGGGCGAGTCCGGTTCGCGCTCCCCGTCCCCGAACGCCGCGTCCCACAGGGCCGGGACCTTCTGCGGCAGATCGATCAGCGACTCGACACCGGTGATGATCATGTCGCCCATCCGGTCCATCGAGTCTCCGAAGGACTGCTGGACCACACCGGTGGCGGGGCTGAAGCCCAGGAAGCCCGCGGTGACGTACTCACCGGGGACCGCGCGGCCGTTGCCGTCGTTCTTGGCGACCTGATTCTTGACCAGGTCCGCCTGGAGGGTCTTCGTACTGCCGTCCCGCTGCACGGTGATCGTGGCGGGGCCGATGGTGTCGCGGATGCGGTCCTGGAGCGCGCCCCACTCCTCGACCCGCTCGCCGTTGAAGGCGACGATCTTGTCGCCGGGTTCGAGTCCCGCGGCCTTGGCGGGCGAGGCCGGGTCGCCGTCGGCGCACTTGTCACGCTTCTCGCTCTGCGAGATCACACAGTCGGAGACCGTGCTGACGGTGGTGGTCTGGGTGTTGATGCCGAAGCCCATCAGCACACCGAGGAAGATCGCCACGGCGAGGACCAGGTTCATGAAGGGCCCGGCGAACATGACGATCACGCGCTTCCACGGCTTGCGCGTGTAGAAGAGCCGCTCCTCGTCACCGGGCCGGAGCTCCTCGTAGGCGGCCGAGCGGGCGTCCTCGATCATGCCGCGCCAGGGCGAGGTGGAGCGCGCGGTGACCTTGCCGTCGTCCCCGGGCGGGAACATGCCGATCATGCGGATGTAGCCGCCGAGCGGGACCGCCTTGACGCCGTACTCGGTCTCGCCCTTGTGCCGCGACCAGAGGGTGGGACCGAATCCGACCATGTACTGCGGCACACGGATGCCGAAGAGCTTGGCGGTGGACAGATGGCCGAGTTCATGCCAGGCGATGGAGAAGAGCAGGCCCACGACGAAGACCACTATGCCGAGAACCGTCATCAGTGTGGTCATGCGCGAGCCTCCGCTGTCGCCTTCGCTGCCAGTTCACGGGCGCGGGCGCGCGCCCAGGCCTCCGCTTGCAGGACGTCCGCGACGGTCAGGCCGGTTCCTCGCGGTGTGCCGTGTTCGGCGACCACGTCGGCGACGGTATCCACAATTCCGTTGAACGGCAGCGTTCCCGCCAAGAAAGCGTCGACGCACTCCTCGTTGGCGGCGTTGAAGACGGCGGGCGCGGTGCCCCCGAGGCCGCCGACGTGCCGGGCGAGGCCGACGGAGGGGAAGGCCTCCTCGTCCAGCGGGAAGAACTCCCATGTCGAGGCCTTGGACCAGTCGCAGCCCGGCGCGGCGTCCGGCACCCGGTCGGGCCAGCCCAGGCCCAGGGCGATCGGCATCCGCATATCGGGCGGGCTCGCCTGGAGAAGGGTCGAACCGTCGGTGAACTCCACCATGGAGTGGACATAGGACTGGGGGTGCACGACGACATCGATCCGCTCGAAGGGGATGTCGTAGAGCAGGTGGGCCTCGATGACCTCCAGCCCCTTGTTGACCAGCGTGGCGGAGTTGATGGTGATCACCGGTCCCATGGCCCACGTGGGGTGGGCGAGCGCCTGCTCGGGCGTCACGGCCGCCAGCTCCGCCTTCGTACGCCCGCGGAAGGGGCCGCCGGAGGCGGTGACGACGAGCTTGCGCACCTCGGCGCGGGCGCCGCCCATCAGGGCCTGGAAGAGGGCGGAGTGCTCGGAGTCGACGGGAACGATCTGGCCCGGCTTGGCGATCGCCCTGACCAGCGGGCCGCCGACGATCAGCGACTCCTTGTTCGCCAGGATCAGCACCCGGCCCGCTTCGAGGGCCGCCAGCGTCGGGGCGAGGCCGATGGAGCCGGTGATGCCGTTGAGGACGGAGTGGCAGTCGGCGCGGGCCAGCTCGGTGGCGGCGTCCGGGCCCGCCAGGATCTCGGGCAGCGGCTCGGCGCCGTACTGCGCACTCAGCGCCTCGCGCAGCGCGGGCAGTACGTCCTCACGGGAGACGGCGACCGTACGGACTCTCAGCCGGCGGGCCTGCTCGGCCAGCAGCGCCACCCGGCCGCCCGCAGCGGAGAGACCGGTGACGCGGAAGCGGTCGGGGTTGCGCAGCACCACGTCGATGGCCTGGGTGCCGATCGAGCCCGTGGAGCCGAGGATCACGATGTCCCGCGGCCCGCCGGTGGCGGCGGTGGCCGCCGCGAAGCGGTGGTGCGGGTGGGCGAGGGAGTCCGTCATCCCCCCATTGTGGCCGTACCGCGGGCCGCGCCGGACAGGGTGTCCCCGCTGGGGGTGTCCGGCGCGGCGCGGCCGGGGGTCAGCGGATGGGGCGGTGCACGTTCTCCCTGCCGGACGGGCCGGGGGTGGCATCGGCGATCCAGGGCCCCTCCCCCGAGGGGTCGATGATGCCCTCCTCCAGCCAGGTGTAGGCGCCGGCGAGCACGCCCTTGACGACCTTGCGGTCGAGATCGTCGGTGTTGGCCCACAGCCGGCCGAAGAGTTCCTCGACACGGATCCGGGACTGCCGGCAGAAGGCGTCGGCCAGCTGGTACGCCTCGCGGCCGTGGTCCTCGGTCGCCCGCAGCAGCTCCGCCCGGACGCAGGCCGCGCTCATCGCGAACAGCTCCGCGCCGATGTCCACGATCCGGCCGAGGAAGCCCTGCTTCGTCTCCATCCGCCCCTGCCAGCGGGACATGGCGTAGAAGGTGGAGCGGGCGAGCTTGCGGGAGGAGCGTTCGACATAGCGCAGATGCGCGGACAGGTCGGGGTGCCCGACGGGGTGGAACTCCCCGTACGTCCGGGGGAGCTGGCCGGGGCCGGTGACGAGCTTCGGCAGCCAGCGGGCGTAGAACCCGCCCGCCCTGGCGCCGGCCCTCGCCTTGTCCGAGAGGGACTTCTCGGGGTCGATGAGGTCCCCCGCGACCGACAGATGGGCATCGACGGCCTCGCGGGCGATCAGCAGGTGCATGATCTCCGTCGAGCCTTCGAAGATGCGGTTGATCCGCAGGTCGCGCAGCATCTGCTCGGCGGGTACGGCCCGCTCTCCGCGGGCGGCGAGGGACGGGGCCGTCTCGAAGCCCCGGCCGCCGCGGATCTGCACCAGCTCGTCGGCCATCAGACAGGCCATCTCGGAGCCGTACAGCTTGGCGAGCGCCGCCTCGATACGGATGTCGTTGCGGTCCTCGTCGGCCATCTGCCCGGCGAGGTCGACGACCGATTCCAGGGCGAACGTGGTGGCGGCGATGAAGGAGATCTTCGAGCCGACGGCCTCGTGCTCGGCGACGGGCCGCCCCCACTGTTCGCGGACCGCGGACCACTCGCGGGCGATCTTCAGGGACCACTTGCCGGCCCCCACGCACATGGCGGGGAGCGAGAGACGTCCGGTGTTGAGGGTGGTCAGCGCGATCTTGAGGCCGGCGCCCTCGGGGCCGATCCGGTTCGCGGCCGGGACCCGGACCCGGTGGAAGCGGGTGACGCCGTTCTCCAGGCCGCGCAGACCCATGAACGCGTTGCGGTGCTCGACGGTGACGCCCTCGGAGGCCGCCTCGACGACGAAGGCCGTGATGCCCCCCTTGTGGCCATCGGTCCTGGGCACCCGGGCCATGACGACGAGCAGGTCGGCGACGACGCCGTTGGTGGTCCACAGCTTGACGCCGTCCAGGACGTAGTCGTCCCCGTCGGGCACGGCGGTGGTGGCGAGCCGGGCCGGGTCGGAGCCGACGTCCGGCTCGGTCAGCAGAAAGGCCGAGATGTCCGTACGGGCGCAGCGCGGCAGGAAGGTGTCCTTCTGCTCCTTGGTCCCGAAGAGCTTCAGGGGCTGGGGCACGCCGATGGACTGGTGGGCGGAGAGCAGGGCTCCGATGGCAGGACTGGCGGTCCCGACGACGGCGAGCGCCTTGTTGTAGTACAGCTGGGAGAGGCCGAGCCCCCCGTACTTCGTGTCGATCTTCATGCCGAAGGCGCCGAGCTCCTTGAGGCCGGTCACGACCTCGTCGGGGATCTGCGCGTCACGCTCGATCCGCGCGCTGTCGATCCGGGTGTCGCAGAAGTCCCGGAGCTTGGCGAGGAATTCCTCGCCGCGCCGGACGTCCTCCACGGGCGGCGCGGGGTGGGGATGGATCAGATCGAGGCGGAACCGGCCGAGGAACAGCTCCTTGGCGAAGCTCGGCTTGCGCCAGTCCTGCTCGCGAGCGGCCTCGGCGACCTGGCGCGCTTCGCGCTCTGAGACAGTGGGCTTGGCGGAAGTGGCGGTCATGAACGGGTCACCTCACCGCGAGTCGGGACAGGGTGTCTACCGATCGGTTCTACTTGCCCGTAATACCGGATCCCAGCGACCGCGGCCAGCCCCCGCGGGCGAACGGGTGGCCGACATCAACTCTCCCCGCGCTGGGGGAGGGTGCCCCCGGGGCCGCCCCTCACGGCGCGGACCCGGTCACCCGCCGGCGCCCCGGCTTCCGGGCTCAGCCCTCCGGCCGGAGGAGTCCGCGCTGGTAGGCGCGGGCAAGGCGGCGCGGCACGGTGTACGCGCGGCCGTCGATGACGACCGGTACGAGGTCGGGCGTGCTCGCCTTCCACTGGGCCCTGCGGTGCCGTGTGTTGCTGCGGGACATCTTGCGCTTGGGAACTGCCATGACTGCCTCCTCTTTCGGGCCCCAGGCTATATGAAAACGATTGTCGCTTGCATGAGGGGAGGAAAAAGCGGCCGGGGGTACGCGATGCGCACCCCCGGCCGCCGGGGTTCCGGGCCGTGAGGCTCAGAGGTCGAGACCGGTCAGCACCATGACCCGCTCATAGGTGTAGTCGTCCATGGCGTAGCGCACGCCCTCGCGGCCGACACCGGACTGCTTGGCGCCGCCGTAGGGCATCTGGTCCGCGCGGTAGGAGGGCACGTCGCCGATGATCACGCCGCCGACCTCCAGGGCGCGGTGGGCCCGGAAGGCGGCCTGCACATCATGGGTGAACACCCCTGCCTGCAGACCGAACTTGGAGTCGTTGACGGCCTCGAAGGCAGCGGCCTCGCCCTCGACCTTGTGCAGCGTCAGAACCGGACCGAAGACCTCCTCGCAGGCGAGGGTGGTGTCCGCCGGCACCTCGGCGAGCACGGTCGGGGCGTACGAGGCGCCGTCGCGCTTGCCGCCCGCGAGCAGCCGCGCTCCGGCCGCCACGGCCTCGTCGACCCAGGACTCCACGCGCCGGGCGGCGTCCTCGCTGACGAGCGGGCCGACGTCGGTGGCGGAGTCCGACGGGTCGCCGGTGACCTGCGCCTCGACGGCGGCGACGACCTTGGGCACCAGCCGGTCGTACACGGAGGCGTCCGCGATGACCCGCTGCACCGAGATGCAGGACTGGCCGCCCTGGTAGTTGGAGAAGGTCGCGATACGGGTCGCGGCCCAGTCCAGGTCGGCCTCGGAGGAGAAGTCCGGCAGGACGACGGCGGCACCGTTGCCCCCGAGCTCCAGGGTGCAGTGCTTGCGCGGCACCGACTCCATGATCGCGAAGCCGACGGTGTCGGAACCGGTGAAGGAGATCACCGGCAGCCGCTCGTCCTTGACCAGCGCGGGCATACGGTCGTTGGGGACCGGCAGCACGCTCCAGGAACCGGCCGGAAGCTCGGTCTCGGCGAGCAGCTCCCCGAGGATCAGACCGGACAGCGGGGTCGCCGGGGCGGGCTTGAGAATAATCGGCGCGCCGACCGCGATCGCCGGGGCGATCTTGTGGGCACAGAGGTTGAGCGGGAAGTTGAACGGCGCGATGCCGAGCACGGTGCCACGGGGGAAGCGACGGGTGAAGGCGAGCCGGCCGACACCGCCGGGGTCGGTGTCGAGGCGCTGCGCATCGCCGCCGTTGAAGCGACGGGCCTCCTCGGCCGCGAAGCGGAACACCGACACCGCGCGGCCGACCTCGCCGCGCGCCCACTTGATGGGCTTTCCGTTCTCGGCGGAGATCACTCGGGCGATCTCCTCGGTGCGCTCCACGAGACGGCGCGAGACATAGTCCAGGGCGGCGGCCCGTACGTGAGCGGGCGTGGCGGCGAACCCGGCCCGCACGGCGTCCGCGGCGGCCACGGCCTCCTCGACCTGGGCCTCGGTGGGAACGCTCACCGTGCCGACGAGACTGCCGTCCCAGGGGGAGGTGACGTCGAACGTGTCGTCGCCGGCAGCCTCGCGGCCGGCGAGCCAGAACGCGTGGTGTGTGCTCACAGCGGATCCCGGCCCTTCCGAAGTGGTGGGGAGTGCATGTTGGTTTTCCCACCGTAGGGGCCGGGGCTGCGTATGGCGTTTGTCCGGGGTGGAGTGGTGCCGGGGGGCGCCCGCGCCGGTTTGTCCCGTGACTCAGTCCACCGGTGGCGAGGTCGCCTTCAGGGCCAGCCAGAGCTCCATCCGCACATCCGGATCGTCCAGCGAGCGGCCGAGGATCTCCTCCACGCGGCGCATCCGGTAGCGGAGCGTGTGGCGGTGGACGCCGAGATCGGCGGCGGCCGCGTCCCACTGGCCGTGGCGGGAGAGCCAGGCGCGCAGCGAGGCGACCAGATCACCGCGGCCGGTGGCGTCGTGCTCCCGCAGCGCCCGCAGCATGCCGTCCGCGAAGGCACGCACCGCGTCGTCCGCGAGGAGCGGAAGGACGGATCCGGCGGCGACCTGCTCGTGTTCGACGAGGGCACGGCCGCGGCGCCGGGCCACGGACAGGGCCTGTTCCGCCTGGCGGTAGGCCGCCGCGGCGGCGATGGGCCCGGCCGGGGCGGACAGGCCGATGACGAGTTCGTGCTCCTCGGGCGCGCCGCTCCTCTCGTGCGGCCGGGCGGCCGCACCCCGCTGGGTCTCCATGGCCTCGGCGTACTGCGCGCAGGCCGCGACCACGGACCCGCCGTCGGGGGCGAGCACCACGAGCCGCTCCCCCTCGGGTACGACGAGGACGGCCTCACCGCTGCGGGCCGCGGCCGACTCGAGGGTGTCCGCGAGCGCGCCGAGGGGGTCCGGGGCCGACGCGCCCTCCTCGGCCCCGCCGGACACCGCCTCGGCGATGAGGATCCGGAAGGGAGCGTCCAGCAGGCCCCCGTACAGCTTCCCCGTCACGGTCCGCGCGTGCTCCGGCTCGCCGGCCAGCAGCATCCGCAGTACGGCCGCGCCGAGCCGCTGCTCCGCCTCGTGCAGGGCGCGCGACCGCTCGGTGGTCAGGGTCAGCAGGGCGACGGCGGAGTGCACGGCATAGCGTTCGGCGGTCCCCAGCGGGGCGCCGGTGCCGACGGCGAGGACGGCGCTGGCCCGGCGGCCGGTGCCCATGGACTGCAGCTCGACCCGGTCCTCACGCTCGTCGGTACTGCCGACCACCGCGCTCGCCGGGGCGGGCCGTTCGCGCAGCCGGGCGACGTCGGCCGTGAGCCGGGACGCCCGGCGGGCCGCCCAGTAGGGGGCGGCGGACACCACCGTGCCGGAGGCGTCGTACAGCGCCGCCCATCCGTCGACGTGGGCGGCGAGCCGGGCGAGCAGCGCCGAGGGCCC
>NZ_JBQQBW010000146.1:0-14269 GCF_052245415.1 Streptomyces sp. 8N706
CTTCTTTTTTTCTTCCCCAACCCCCGACAGGGTACGACGGAGTACCGCCTCCGGCCTACTTACTGGTCACGGAAGCGGACGATCTTGACGAACTCGTCGACATCGAGCGAGGCCCCGCCGACGAGCGCGCCGTCCACATCGGGCTGCGCCATGATCGCCGCGACATTGCCCGATTTGACCGAGCCCCCGTACTGGATGCGGACCTTGTCGGCCAGCTCCTGGCCGTAGAGCTCCGCCAGACGGCCGCGGATCGCCCCGCAGACCTCCTGGGCGTCCTCGGGGGTGGCCACCTCGCCGGTCCCGATCGCCCACACCGGCTCGTAGGCGATCACGATGGTCTCGGCGTGCTCGGCCGGAACGCCCTCGAGCGCCCCGTCGAGCTGGGCCAGGGTATGCGCGACCTGGTTGCCCGCCTTGCGGACGTCCAGGCCCTCGCCGACGCAGAGGATCGGGGTGAGGTCGTGCTGGTACGCGGCCTTGACCTTGGCGTTGACCAGCGGCTCGTCCTCACCGTGGTACTGCCGTCGCTCGGAGTGACCGATCACCACATAGCTGCACTTCAGCTTGGACAGCATCGCGCCGGAGATCTCTCCGGTGTACGCGCCGGAGTCGTGCGCCGAGAGGTCCTGGGCGCCGTACTTGATCTTGAGCTTGTCGCCGTCGACCAGGGTCTGCACCGAGCGCAGGTCGGTGTAGGGCGGCAGGACGGCGACCTCGACGGCGTCGTAGTCCTTGTCGGTCAGGGCGAAGGCGAGCTTCTGGACATGCGCGATGGCCTCGAGGTGGTTGAGGTTCATCTTCCAGTTGCCCGCCATCAGCGGGATGCGGCTGGTCATGCCCGTCCTTTCTGGTTCTCCCCCGGACACCGTCCGGGGGCTCCCGCGGCTCCGCCCGGTCGGCGCGGAGGTACGGGAATCGTGTCGGTCTGCGGCCCCGTGGCCGCCTGTGTGTCGCTCATGGAGGTCAGTCCTCCAGCGCCGCCAGGCCGGGGAGCGTCTTGCCTTCGAGGTACTCCAGGCTCGCGCCGCCACCGGTGGAGATGTGGCCGAAGGCGCTCTCGTCGAAGCCCAGGGTGCGCACGGCTGCGGCCGAGTCACCACCCCCGACGACCGTGAAGGCCGGGCTGTCGACCAGGGCCTGGGCGACCGCGCGGGTCCCCTCGGCGTAGTCCGGGTGCTCGAAGACGCCCATCGGGCCGTTCCAGAAGACAGTGGCCGCGTCGGCGAGCTTCGAGGCGTACAGCTCACGGGTCCGCGGGCCGATGTCCAGGCCCTCCTGGTCGGCCGGGATGGCGTCCGCGGCGACGACCGTGGGGTTGGCCGGCGCCTTGGTCTTCAGGTCCGGGAACTCGTGCGCGGCCAGCACATCGACGGGAAGGACGAACTCCACGCCCTTGGCCTTGGCGCGCTCCAGGTAGTCCTGAACCGCGGGGACCTGGTCCTCCTGCAGCAGCGACCCGCCGACCTCGTGGCCCTGGGCCTTGAGGAAGGTGTACGCCATACCGCCGCCGATCAGGATGCGGTCGGCCTTCTCCAGCAGATGCTCGATCACGCCGAGCTTGTCGGAGACCTTGGCACCGCCGAGCACCACGGCGTACGGGCGCTTCACGTCCTCGGTGAGCCTCTTGAGGACGGTGACCTCGGCGGCGATCAGATAGCCCGCCGCGTGCGGAAGGCGGGCCGGAAGGTCATAGACGGACGCGTGCTTGCGGTGGACGGCACCGAAACCGTCGCCGACGTACAGGTCGGCCAGCTCCGCGAGCCGGTCGGCGAACGCACCGCGCTCGGCTTCGTCCTTGCTGGTCTCACCGGCGTTGAAGCGCAGGTTCTCCAGCAACGCGACCTGGCCGTCGGCGAGCCCGGCGACGGTGGCGCGCGCGGACTCCCCGACGGTGTCGGTGGCGAAGGCAACGCCCTTGTCGAGGAGTTCGGCCAGTCGCTTGGCGGCGGGGGCGAGGGAGAACTGCGGGTCCGGGGCGCCCTTGGGACGGCCCAGGTGGGAGGCGACAACCACCTTGGCGCCGGCGTCGGCGAGCTTGGTGACGGTCGGCAGGACGGCGCGGATACGGCCGTCATCGGTGATGGTGGTGCCGTCGAGCGGCACATTCAGGTCGGCACGGACAAAGACCCGCTTGCCCGCCACGCCCTCGTCGATGAGCTCATCGATCGTCTTCATGCTTCGTGGACTCCTTGGTGTCACGACAGGCAACAGGGCTCGTGCGGCGCGCTGTGCGCTGCGCGAGCCCTGTCACTCACTTCGAGGTGCCTGCTGCTGTCAGAGCCGGCCGCCGACGAAGGTGGTCAGGTCCACCAGACGGTTGGAGTAGCCCCACTCGTTGTCGTACCAGCCGACGACCTTGACCTGCTTGCCCTGGACCATGGTCAGGGCGGAGTCGAAGGTGCAGGAGGCCGGCCAGTTCACGATGTCCGAGGAGACGATCGCGTCCTCGGTGTACTCCAGGATGCCCTTGAGCTGGCCCTCCGCGGCCTTCTGGAAGGCGGAGTTGATCTCGTCCTTGGTGACCTCGCGGTCGAGCTCGAGGACGAGGTCGGTCACCGAGCCGGTGGGGACCGGGACGCGCATGGCGATGCCGTCCAGCTTGCCCTTGAGCTGCGGGAGGACCAGGGCGGTGGCCTTCGCGGCACCGGTGGAGGTCGGGATGATGTTCTCCGCGGCGGCCCGGGCGCGGCGCAGGTCCTTGTGCGGGAAGTCCAGGATGCGCTGGTCGTTGGTGTAGGCGTGGACCGTGGTCATCATGCCCTTGACGATGCCGAAGCTCTCGTCGAGCACCTTGGCCATCGGCGCCACACAGTTGGTGGTGCAGGAGGCGTTGGAGATGACGTCGTGCTTGGCGGCGTCGTACTTGTCGTGGTTGACGCCCATCACGATCGTGATGTCCTCGTCCTTGGCGGGCGCGGAGATCAGGACCTTCTTCGCACCGGCGGCGAGGTGCTTGGCGGCGTCCTCGCGCTTGGTGAAGATGCCGGTCGACTCGACCACGATGTCGGCGCCGAGCTCGCCCCAGGGGAGGTTCGCCGGGTCGCGCTCCGCCATCGTCTTGAAGGTCTGGTTACCCACCGTGATGGTGTCGTCGGTGTGGCTGACGTCCTGCTTCAGACGACCCAGGATGGTGTCGTACTTGAGCAGGTGCACCAGGGTGGCGTTGTCGGTCAGGTCGTTGACACCGACGATCTCGATGTCCGCACCCTGCTCCAGGAGCGCGCGGAAGTAGTTACGGCCGATGCGGCCGAAGCCGTTGATGCCTACGCGGATCGTCACGAACCGATCTCCTCGTTGGTACGCCGGTCTGGACGCCGGCGAGCTGTATGGGATGTCCCCGACCACCCCCGACCCTACCCCTCCCGGGCGGTTCGGGTGACATCGGGCGGCCGGGGACACGCAGGGTCAGCGGCGCAGGGCGCGCAGTGCTGCTCGTACCACCTTCGCGCGCTCTTTCACGCCGGTCATGTGCTCCAGGCCGAAGCCGAGGAGCACGGTGTCGCGGGTGGTCACCGCCGCCGAGGAGCGGAACAACTCCTGGGAGCGGGCCCAGTCCGCGGTACTGGCCGGGCTGCCGGCCGGCGGGCCCGGGACGGTCCAGGGGACGAGTGCCCTCTCGAAGCCCTCGGTCTCCCCTCCTGTACCGTCGGTGACGAGACGGGTGTTGTCGACGAAGACGCCCCGCCCGCCGGTGCCCGGGTCGGTGATGTACGAAACGGACAGCTCGACCTGCTTGCCCGCGTAGCCGCTCAGGTCGACGGCGACGGACTGCCAGCCGTCGGAGGAGCCGGTGAAGCGGTTCCAGCTGCCGGAGCTGCCGACGGAGCGGCACGCGTCCTCCCCCACCGTGAGGTAGTGCGCCAGGAAGGGGTGGCCGCGGAGGTAGAACCCCTCGGTGCATTCGGCGGGCACCTCGGTCGTGGTGCCGCCGCGGGCGTCGGGCAGCGTGGTCCAGTCGTCCTGGCCCACGGTGTGCGCCTCGACGACCACGTTGTCGTAGTCCCGCTCGGTGTCGAAGCTGAGCTGGAACTCCAGGGCGGGCTTCGCGGCGGCGTCGGTCCCGGTCAGGTCGACGGTACGGGCGAGCCGCATCCAGGAGTTGTCCTGGTGCCGGGCGGCGGCGAACCAGTCGCCCTCGTACGGCTGGAACGGCGTCCGTACGCCCGGGTAGTCGCCCGCGGAGGCACTGCGGAACTGCGGGAACTGCCGGGGAGGCAGCTCGTCGGAGAGGACGGTGTAGGCCCCCGCGCCGTCCAGCGGGTTGCCGCCGGCGTCGCCGAGGGCGGCCCCGCTTCCGCCGAGCAGCCCCGTGCCGGCGAAGCGCGGCGGGGACTTCACGGAGATCCGGCCGCCGGCCCCGAGGTAGTACTGGCTGAAGTCATCGGTGGCCGCCCGGCCCACGGTGGAGCTGCCTCCCGCCTTCTCGCCGGTGGTGATGAGCTTGCCGCCCTCGTTGAGGAAGTCGCGTACGGCCAGCAGGGTCGCGCCGCCCGGCTCGGCCGCGCCGGTGTGCCAGAGCACGGTACGGAAGTGGCTCAGGATGCCCAGGGGGTGCGGCGCACCGTGAGTGGCGACGTCCCAGACGGCTGCCCTGCGGCCGTTGTCGGCGAGCGCTCCGGTGTACGCGCCGGTGTGCCGCGCCGCGCCGGTGCCGCCTTCGTCGGCGATGACGAGGGTGTCCGCCCGGGGGCGCGTGGCGACGGTGTAGGTGAAGGGCTTGCTCGCGGTCCGCCCGCCCTCCGCGGTACGGCCGGTGAACCAGACCTCGACCCTGTCGCCCGGCTCCGCGTCCCCGATCCCGGCGCGGTACTGGTCGAAGCGGAGGTTGTCGCCCCCGCCGTAGGTCTCCCCGCCCTTCCAGGCCGCGAGCCGCCCGGTGTGCGTACGGCCGCCGTTGACGCGGTAGTTCAGCCGCTTGTCGCGGACGCTCCTGCGGGCGGTGACGGAGACCTCCTGGTCACCGCCGCGGGCGTAGGAGGTGGTGAAGGTGTCGGGGGTGAAGTCCGGGGCGTCGAGGCCGACCGGGGAGGAGGGCCGGTCCGGGTGGCCGGCGGTCTCGGCGACGGCGAGCGCGAACGGGATGTTCTTGCGGAACTCCGCTTCGATCAGCGTGCGGTCGTCGGGGAAGTTGAAGCCGGACAGGCAGTCGGCCGCGTTCCAGGCGTCGTTCGGGTCGACGCGGGATGCGGTGGCACAGGTCGACATCTCGGGGGTGAACATCATCATCCCGTTGACGTTGCCCGCCTGGCCGTCGGCCTCGCCGTTGGTGGTGTAGAGCTCGGAGGAGATCTGCGGGCGGTAGCCGGGGATCGCCGACTTCTCCGGGGTCCCGGCGAGGGCGCGGTAGAGGACGTCGTCGGGGGTCGGGGTGGCGACCTGCCAGCCGACGCCGTAGAGGAGCAGCTCCGCGGCGGAGTGGTAGTTGATGCCGTACTCGAAGCCGATGCGCTTCTGGAAGTCGTCGAGGGCCCGGGTCTCGGGCTCGGACATGGGGCCGGGGCCGCGGAAGGTCTCGTCGGCCGGCTCGGGCGAGGAGCCCTCGTTGTCGTAGCCCCACTTGTAGGCGAAGTTGCGGTTGAGGTCGACGCCGTCGCCGGGGGCGATCTTTCCGTCCCCGTTGTTGTCGCGGAGGTTCTTGCGCCACAGGCGGTTGCCGGGGGTGAAGCTGAAGTCGTAGCCGTCGGGGTTCGCGGAGATCACGAACCACAGCTCGGTGGAGTCCACGATCCTGGTGATGCGGTCGTCCTTGCCGTAGCTGTCGATGTAGTGGTGCATCAGCCGGCGGGTCATCTCGGGGGTGATCCACTCGCGGGCGTGCTGGTTGGACAGGTAGAGCACCGAGGGCTTGGCGCCGTCACGGATCTTCCGCGCGTCCTTGCCGACCTTGAGGGCGAGGATGTCCTTGCCGCCCACGGTCCTTCCGATGCTGACGGCCTTGGCGATCGCGGGGTGGGCCTCGGCGGTGGCGACGATCTCCTGCCGCAGTCCGTTCTCGCCGCTGTACGGGCGGAAGACCCCGTCGCCCGCCGCCGCCAGCCGTTGTTCCGTCCCCTCCGGGATCTTTCGCTCGGTGAGGTCGACGCCCTTGCTCTTCAGCCGGCCGGCCTGGTCGCCGGTGAGGAACAGTTCGACCTCCGCGGTCCTCTTGTCCGGCGGCCGCTCGGCCAGTTCATGGCCGTCGGCGCCCGCTTGGAGGAGCAGCGGGACCTGCTGCCTGGTCACCTTCGCGGTCCAGACGGTCAGTTCGTCGCCGCCGGGTCCGGCTGCCGGTCCGGCCTGCGCGGCGGGTGCCGCCACCAGTCCGCCCAGCATGAGTGAAGCCGCTGCGAGGATCGATCTCGCTCTGCGTCTCACATGAACCCCCTTGCCTGGTCCGGCACATCTGTGCGCAGACGACAGATTTCTGACTCTGCATGATCATGTCAATAGCGCCGTCGTACGGCACGTGCGGTACGAGGGTCAGGTGATGCGGCCGGCGGCCCGGCCCGGCCCGGCCATCAAACACCGGACAGGGCGAACGCCGGTGGAGCCGCACCGGGAGTGCGCGAAAGACAGCGGCCGCGGCACCCACTGGGGGGTCCGCGGCCGCATCCCGGTCGTCGCCGGTCGGTGGAAGCCGGTGGAAAACGGTCGGCCCGTTCAGGCGTCATGCGGTCATGCGGTCATGCGGTCAGCCGACCATGCCGTCGGCCATCTCCTCGGTCAGATTCGACTCCGTGCCGGGGATGCCCAGGTCCTGCGCCCGCTTGTCCGCCATCGCCAGCAACCGTCGGATACGGCCCGCGACGGCGTCCTTGGTCAGGGGCGGGTCGGCGAGCGCGCCCAGCTCCTCCAGCGACGCCTGCTTGTGCTCCATCCGCAGCCGCCCGGCTGCCGCGAGGTGCTCCGGCACCTCCTCGCCCAGGATCTCCAGAGCCCGCTGGACCCGGGCTCCGGCGGCGACGGCGGCCCGCGCCGAGCGGCGCAGATTGGCGTCGTCGAAGTTGGCGAGGCGGTTCGCGGTGGCCCGGACCTCACGGCGCATCCGCCGCTCCTCCCAGGCCAGCACGGACTCATGGGCCCCGAGCCGGGTCAGCAGCGCGCCGATCGCATCCCCGTCGCGTACGACGACCCGGTCCACACCGCGCACCTCACGCGCCTTGGCCGCGATGCCGAGCCTGCGGGCCGCGCCGACCAGCGCGAGAGCGGCTTCCGGACCGGGGCAGGTGACCTCCAGGGACGATGAGCGGCCGGGCTCGGTGAGCGAGCCGTGTGCCAGGAACGCACCGCGCCAGGCGGCCTCGGCGTCACACGTGGCACCGGAGACGACCTGCGGCGGGAGCCCGCGGATCGGGCGGCCGCGGCCGTCGACCAGCCCGGTCTGCCGCGCCAGCTGGTCACCGCCCGCCACCACCCGTACGACGTAGCGGCTGCCGCGCCGCAGTCCGCCCGGGGCCATCACCACCAGATCGGACGCATGCCCGAAGATCTCCAGGATGTCCTTGCGCAGCCGGCGGGCCGCGATCCCGGTGTCCAGCTCCGCCTCGATCACGATCCGACCGCTGACCAGATGCAGTCCTCCCGCGAACCGCAGGATCGACGAGACCTCCGACTTCCGGCAGCAGGTACGGGTGACGGGGAGCCGGGAGATTTCATCCTTCACCGCTGCCGTCATCGCCATGGGCCGATCCTTCCATGCATCCGAAAAATACGGTCGTACGCGGCGGCCAACAGCTCCGGGTCGTGCCGGGACGAGCTGTCCGGCGCGGCCACCGGCGCCAGCTCGACCGCGCCGCCCAGCCGCTGGGCGGCATCGGTGAGGCTCTTCCGGTCGGGCACGGCGGCCTCGTCGGCCAGCACCACGTCGAAGGCGAGTTTAGGGGCGTGTCGGGCCAAAACCTCCAAATGACGTTGCGGTGAGAAGCCCTCGGTTTCACCGGGCTGCGGGGCGAGGTTCAGCGAGAGCACCCGGCGCGCCTTGGTCTCCGTGAGCGCCGTGAGCAGCTCCGGGACGAGGAGATGCGGGATCACGGACGAGAACCACGAGCCGGGGCCGAGGACGACCCAGTCCGCGTCGCGGACCGACTCCACGGCCTCGGGGACGGCGGGCGGGTCGTGCGGCACCAGATGGACGGACTGGACCTCGCCGCGGGTCAGCGCGACCGTGGCCTGGCCACGGACGGTGGTGACCTCCTCGGCGCGGGCCTGGTCATGGCCCCGTACGAGCGCCTCCAGCTCCAGCGGTACGGCCGACATCGGCAGCACCCGACCGTGAGCGCCGAGCAGACGGCCGACCCACTCCAGCGCCTTGACGTGGTCCCCGAGCTGCTCCCACAGAGCGACGATCAGCAGATTGCCGACGGCGTGGCCGTGCAGATCGCCCTCACTCGCGAAACGGTGCTGGATCACCCGGGCCCAGGTCTGGCCCCAGTCGTCGTCCCCGCACAGCGCGGCAAGCGCCTTGCGGAGGTCTCCGGGCGGGAGAACCCCCAGCTCGTCGCGGAGGCGCCCACTGGAGCCCCCGTCGTCGGCGACGGTGACGACAGCGGTCAGATCGCCCGTGATACGGCGCAGCGCGGCGAGCGAGGCCGACAGGCCCTGCCCGCCACCGAGCGCGACGACCTTGGGCTGCGCGCCGCGCCTGCGGTTGGTACGCCGTGTGGTGAGCCCCGTACGTCCGGGGACGAGCACCCGCCGCAGCCGTGAGGTCCGCCCCGTCGCCGCCCCGCGGGACGCGGGCACCGGTGACGGAGCGTCCGGGGCCGGTCCGGGTGTGGAGCGGGCGCCTGCGACCTCGCTGTCCGGCGCGGGGGCACCGCGTCCGGAAGCGTGTCCGGGCGGGCCGCCGCCGCCGTCCTCACCGGGAGTCGCCGCGTCGCCCCGGCCCCTTTCCCCGCGTCTCACTCGCGCCCCATGTCCCGGTGGACGACCACGGTCTCGACACCCTCCGCGGCCAGCCGGGCCGCAAGCTTCTCGGACATGGCGACGCTGCGGTGCTTGCCGCCGGTGCAGCCGATGGCGATCGTCACATAGCGCTTGCCCTCGCGGCGGTACCCGGTGGCGATGAGCTGGAGCAGCTCGGCGTAGCGGTCCAGGAACTCCTTCGCGCCGGGCTGGTGGAAGACGTAGTGGGACACCTCCTCGTTGAGCCCGGTGAAGGGACGCAGCTCGGGGACCCAGTGCGGATTGGGCAGGAAGCGGCAGTCCGCGACCAGGTCGGCGTCGACGGGCAGGCCGTACTTGTAGCCGAAGGACATGACGGTGGCCCGGAGCTCCGGCTCCTCCTCGCCCGCGAACTGGGCGTCCATCTTGGCGCGCAGCTCATGGACGTTGAGGCTGGAGGTGTCGATCACCAGGTCCGCGTCGCCGCGCAGCTCCCGCAGCAGATCCCGTTCGGCCGCGATGCCATCGACGATGCGGCCGGAGCCCTGGAGGGGGTGCGGGCGGCGTACGGACTCGAAGCGGCGGACCAGCGCCTCGTCGGAGGCCTCCAGGAAGATCACTCTGCGCTTGACGTTCTTGGCGGCCAGATCGGCGAAGGACTCACGGAGATTGTCGAAGAAGCGCCGGCCGCGGACGTCGACGACGACGGCGATCCGGGCCACATTGCCCTGCGAGCGGGCGCCGAGGTCCACCATGGTGGGGATCAGGGCGGGCGGCAGATTGTCGACAACGAACCAGCCGAGGTCCTCCAGGCACTTGGCGGCGGTGCTCCGGCCCGCGCCCGACATACCAGAGATGATCACCAGCTCGGGGATGGCTCCGTTGTCGGTGCCCTCCGCCGTCGCGGCCGTACTCACCTGTGCTCCGTCTCCGTCGTTCTGGTTCATCTGTCCTGCCCCCGTTCCGACGAGGACGCCGCGGCTGCGGCCTCGTCATCAATGATCTCTCCTGTGGCGGTGTTCACCGCCGGGGCGGCCGGTGCCGCCTGTGCGAGGGCCACCGCGACCGTCTCGGCCGTCTTGCGGCCGATGCCGGGCACCTCGCAGATCTGGTCGATGGTGGCGGCCCGCAGCCGCTTGAGCGATCCGAAGTGCTTGAGCAGCGCCTGGCGGCGGGTCTCGCCGAGGCCGGGGACCGTGTCGAGCGGCCCGGCCCGCATCGCTTTGCTGCGCTTGCTGCGCTGGTACGTGATGGCGAACCGGTGGGCCTCGTCACGGATGCGCTGGAGGAGATAGAGCCCCTCGCTGGTGCGGGGCAGCACCACGGGGTCCTCCTCGTCGGGCAGCCAGACCTCCTCCAGGCGCTTGGCCAGGCCGCAGACGGCGACATCGTCGATACCCAGCTCGTCCAGGGCCCGCTTGGCGGCGGCGACCTGGGGCCGTCCGCCGTCGACCACGACGAGCTGCGGCGGATAGGCGAAACGGCGCGGCCGGCCGGTCTCCGGGTCCACCGGGCCACCGGCCACGGCGTCGACCTCGCCCCCGGCCACGACGTCGGCCTGGCCGCCGGTCTCCTCGTCCCACTCCCCCGTCCGCTGCTTCTCCTGGAGGTAACGGCGGAAGCGCCGGCTGACGACCTCGTGCATCGACCGCACGTCGTCCTGGCCGGCGAAGCTCTTGATCTGGAAGCGACGGTATTCACTCTTGCGGGCGAGACCGTCCTCGAAGACGACCATGGACGCCACCACGTCGTCGCCCTGGAGGTGCGAGATGTCGAAGCACTCGACGCGCAGGGGCACCGAGTCCAGGTCCAGCGCCTCGGCGATCTCCTCCAGGGCCCGGGAACGGGTGGTGAGATCCGAGGCCCGCTTGGTCTTGTGCAGCGCCAGCGCCTGCTGGGCGTTGCGCTGCACCGTCGCCATCAGATCCTTCTTGTCGCCCCGCTGGGGTATCCGCAGGCTCACATTCGAGCCGCGGCGCGAGGCGAGCCACTGGGCGACCGGTTCGACCGGGTGGGGCAGAGCGGGGACCAGGACCTCGCGGGGGACGCCCTCGCCGCTCTCCTCGCCGTAGAGCTGCTGGAGGGCGTGCTCGACGAGTCCGGCGGTGTCCACGGCCTCGACCTTGTCCGTGACCCAGCCGCGCTGGCCGCGCACCCGGCCGCCCCGGACGTGGAAGATCTGGACGGCGGCCTCCAGCTCGTCCTCCGCCACCGCGATCAGATCGGCGTCGGTGGCATCGGTGAGGACGACGGCGTTCTTCTCCATGGCGCGGCGCAGCGCCTCGATGTCGTCGCGGAGCCGGGCCGCCCTCTCGAACTCCAGCTCGTCCGAGGCGTCCTTCATCCGCTGCTCCAGACGGCGCAGATACGCCCCGGTGCGCCCGGCCATGAAGTCGCAGAACTCATCGGCGAGTTCGCGGTGCTCCTCGGGGGTGACCCGGCCGACACAGGGGGCGGAGCACTTGCCGATGTAACCCAGCAGACAGGGACGGCCGATCTGCGCGGAGCGCTTGAAGACCCCGGCGGAGCAGGTGCGTACGGGGAAGACCCGCAGCATCAGGTCGACGGTCTCGCGGATGGCCCAGGCATGGGCGTACGGGCCGAAGTAGCGGACGCCCTTCTTCTTGGGACCGCGCATCACCTGCACCCGGGGAAACTCCTCGTTGAGGGTGACGGCGAGCGAGGGGTAGCTCTTGTCGTCGCGGTACTTGACGTTGAAGCGTGGGTCGAACTCCTTGATCCAGGAGTACTCCAGCTGCAACGCCTCGACCTCGGTGGAGACGACGGTCCACTCGACCGAGGCAGCCGTGGTGACCATGGTGCGGGTACGCGGATGCAGCCCGGCGAGATCCTGGAAGTACGAGGAGAGCCGCTGGCGGAGGCTCTTCGCCTTCCCGACGTAGATCACCCGGCGGTGCTCGTCGCGGAACTTGTAGACCCCCGGCGAGTCGGGGATCTGTCCCGGCTTGGGTCGGTAGCTGCTGGGGTCTGCCATGCCCCTCACCCTACTGGCGCGCGGTGACAGTTCGACCTTGCTGGGGCACTCCGGAGGCGGGTGCTTGCTGCCGCCCGCGGCAAGGCCGGTGGCCATCGGCTCAGGCGGGGCCCGGGCGGCTCGGGACACGTGCTCGGGGCGGCTCAGGACGCGTGCTCCGGGCGGCCGGAGTCCGCTCGGCGGAGCCGCCCGCGCGGTGGGCCCCGCCCGGTCGCGGCCGCCCCGGGGTGCGGCAGCTCCTGAAGGCCAGTGCCGCGTCAGCCAGGCTTTCCCGGTAGTGAGGTGACCTGGTGCGGTCGGCGGCAAGGCGCCGGATCGCCTCTGTGGTTCCCCATGCCGAAGGCCGGGGGCAGGGTCTACTCGGTCGGGCAACGCGGCTGGCGTCCCTCCGCGCAGGAGCTGGGGGAGGGCAGTGCCCGGGCGGCGAGCGGGGTGAATCCTGGCCGACGCGGCACGGCAACGGGTGGTGGGGACGGTGCGTGCGATGAGCCGGTGTGATGTGTCCGACACCGAGGCCGAGGCCGGCGCGGCCGCGCGGAGCCCGAGCGCCGCTCATCCGTGTGCGCGAGCGCCCGGCCACGCGTACCGAAACCGCCCGCCCAGGCTCTGCCACCGGCTCCGGCTCGGGTCGTCACAGGAAGGAGGCGGGCTCAGCGGTGGTGACGGCGACGGGCTGCCGCGGCGCTGAGGCCGAGCGCGAGGACCGCCGCCGCGGCGGTGGCGGCGGAGGCCGCCGTCACCAGACTCTCGTCGGCGTACTGCCCGGTCACCGGAGACGGTTCCGCGGGCGGTCCGTAGCCACCGGCCCTGCCCTCCTGGTCGTGCGCCGAGGCGGGCCGGGGGGCGCCGTGCGCCCCGTGGAGGTCTGCGGGGTGGGCGTGGACGGTCGCGGGCCGGGCCACCGCTTGAGCCTGCGCTCGGGCGTTGGCCTGGGCCTGGGCCTGTGGTCGGGCTTGGGCCTGTGGTCGGGCTTGGGCCTGGACCTGCGGGGCGAGTGCGAGCAGGGCGCCGGCGAGGGCTCCGGTGACGGCCGCGCGGCCGGCGTTCCTCTGAGCAGTCACGGCCTCACGCTCCGATCCGGTCGAGTGAGCGGGCCAGGAGAACTCGCTGGTGTCGACGTACCTGCTGTCGGGGTGCACAGCGGTAACGGTCGTCGGGGGTAACGCGCCCCCGGGGCCCGGCTGTTGACATTGTCATAATCGTAGATCACATGCATGTCTCCCCTCGCCCAACTTGATCCCGGTCTGCCCGGTGGAGTAATGCGGCTCTCCGCTCCTGTGGACGCCGTAGGGACACACCGGTTGGCGCCGTGGGTGACCCAACCCACTGGGGGGACGGATCCGCGCATGTCCGAAAGTGGCATGGGAGTCGGGGCACGCGTACCGCTGTTGGGGTCGACGGTGGCGCGGGGAATCGACCGGGCTCCCCGCGCCCCGAGCCCGAGGACGTACACGGGTTCGCTTCGCGACCGCCCGGTTCGGACCGGAACGAGCCGACCACCGGAATCCGGGCCGGACGCCCGGGCACCGGCGCACCGCCGGACCGCCGGACCGCCGTCGACTCATGCCGCTCGACCGGTGGACGCGCGGTCTCCCTCGAGAAAGGATGCGGTGCGTGATCGTCGTAGCCGGAGAAGCCCTCATCGACCTCGTGCCCGGTCCTGGTCCCACCGGACCGGACCACGGCCTCGGCCCGGAGGCGGAGGGCGGAGCGCTCGCCGCGCTGCTGCCCCGCCCAGGCGGCGGCCCCTACAACACCGCCGTGGCCCTGGGCCGCCTCGGCTCCCCCACCGCCTTCTGCTCCCGGGTGTCCACCGACGCCTTCGGGGAGGCTCTTCTGCGCGGGCTGCGGGCCGACGGTGTGGACACCTCGCTGGTCCAGCGGGGCCCTGAGCCCACCACCCTGGCGGTCACCGCCATAGCGGAGGACGGCTCAGCGGGCTACGGCTTCTACGTCGAGGGCACCGCCGACCGGCTCTTCGAACTGCCCGCCCGGCTTCCGGACACGGCGCGCGCGCTGTCGCTGGGCACCTGCTCACTGGTGCTGGAGCCGGGCGCGAGCGCATACGAGGAGCTGCTGCGGCGGGAGGCGGGGCGCGGGGTGTTCACGGCCCTCGATCCGAACATCCGGGCCGCGCTGATCCCCGACGCGGACGCCTACCGGGCCCGATTCCGGTCCTGGCTCCCGTACACCTCCCTGGTGAAGCTGTCCGAGGAGGACGCCGAGTGGCTCGGGGGCGCCCCTCAGGACTGGCTGGCCGCCGGGCCGGCCGCCGTGGTCCTCACCCATGGGGGGAAGGGGCTGAGCGTGGTGACCCGCGACAGCGGTGAACTCTCGGTGCGGGGTGAGCCGGTGGAGGTGGTGGACACCATCGGCGCGGGTGACACCGTGAACGCGGCTCTGCTCCACCGC
>NZ_JBQQBW010000147.1:0-14132 GCF_052245415.1 Streptomyces sp. 8N706
CCGGGGGTGGGTGTGGTGCTCGGTGCCGGGCAGGGTCGAAAGCCTCGGCACGGGCCGGGCCCCGTACCGGGCGGGGGCGGAAACCTCAGGGTGGGGTGGTGGCTCTGGGCTGGACAGGACCGGGAGCCTCAGCGCGCGGTCGGCGCCTCGGGGGCTGGATCGGGGGCCTCGGGGCGGGAGGGGTGCCTTCTGCCGGGCAGGATCGGGGGGCCTCAGGGCGCGGTGGTGCTCTGTGCCGGGCAGGGCCGAAAGCCTCGGCACGGGCCCGGCCCAGGGGCGGGCAGGGCCGGGTTCTCAGGGCGGGGGTGGGGCCGTGGAGCCGCGGACGATCAGTTCCACCGGCAGCGCCACGCTCTCCGGGGGGCGGCCCTCAAGGACGGCCAGCAGCGTCGCCATGCCCCGTGCCCCCACATCCTCGGCCGGCAGCCGTACCGTGGTCAGCTCGGGCTCCACCGATGTCGCCAGAGCCAGGTCGTCGAAACCGGTCACCGACACGTCCTCCGGCACACGCAGGCCCAGTCGCCGTACTGCCTTGCAGGCACCCGCGGCCTGGATGTCGTCGTCGCACACCAGGGCCGTCGGCCTGGGCCCCGAGCCGGACAGGGCCCGCTCCGCGGCCTGCCGCGCCGCGTTCACCTCCAGCGCCGCCGCCTCGGTGCGCACCACCGCGTCCGGCACGCCCCGGAGCCCCTCGGCCAGCGCCGTCGCCCGCACCCGGAAGGTCCAGGAGTCCACCGCGGAGGCGAGGTGCACGAATCGGCGGTGGCCGAGGGTCAGCAGATGCTCCGTCACCCGCCGCATACCGTCGGTGATATCGACGTTCACCGTGGCCGCGGCATCGGTGGCGGCCGGATCGCTGTCGAGCATCACCAGCGGTAGCCCGCCGCCCCGCATCGCGGCGAGGGCCTCGGCGGCCATCGAGGAGGCGATCACGCCGTCCAGCGCGGTCCGGGCCGAGTCGAAGGGGTCCCGGGCCGGGCCGATGCCCTCCGGTGACGGATAGATCACCACGCCGAATCCGTGCTCGGCCGCGACCCGGGACGCCCCCGTATGGACCCGCGCGAAGAACTCGTTGGTCAGGGCGGGCACCACCAGCAGGGCGGTCCGGGTCCGGCCGAGGCGCAGACTGCGCGCCGCGAGATTGGGCCGGTACCCGAGCTCTCTGGCGGTCTCCCGCACCGCCCCGGCCGTACGTTCGGACACCCGGCCACGCCACTTGTCCCCGAGCACCAGTGAGACCGTGGCCTGCGAGACTCCCGCGGCCCGGGCGACATCGCGGCTGGTCACCCGGGTCCCGACCGGAGCCGGGGAGAGGGCGTCCCCGGCCTGCCCGGCGGTCGTACCGCGTTGTCCGGCCGGCACGCCCCGCCCCCGGCGCGCACCCGAGCGCCGGGGCTCCGAGCGCCCGGGCTCCGCCCGCGGGGGGCGGTCGGGGGCGCGCGCGGGGCTCTCTCCGCCCGGGTCCCGGCCGACGGCCGGCGACGGGCCGGCGGCAGCCCCGGCCGCCGCGGAGGTCTCGTCCACCCCGCCCCGGGCCACTGCCGGGGCCTCGCCCGCCCCGGCCGCCGCGGAACGCTCGCCGGGCCCGGCCGTCCGGCGGTCCGGCCGGTGCCCCGGGGCGCCGCTGCCGTTGGCTCTCGTCACGGGTGCCTCCGCCGTCGCCCATCGCTCGACCGCAGGTATTCAGGTGGACCCGCGGATACGGGTCATGGTACGTATGACGGGCGACGTTATACGTAAAACCTCCGCCCTTCCCGGGCAGGAAAGGGCGGACGATGGCAGCGGGCTACGCGGAACTGCTCCGGACGCGCCACGCGGCCCGGCTCCTGGCGGGAACGCTGGTGGGACGGCTGCCCAACGCGGTGGCCGCCATCGCCATCGTGCTCTTCGTCCGGGCGGAGGGCGGCAGCTACACCCTCGCCGGCGTCCTCTCGGCCGTCTACGGGCTGGCGACCGCCGTGGGACAGCCCTTGCTGGGCCGGGCGGTCGACCTCTACGGCCAGCCTCGGGTGATCTTCCCCGCCGCGGTGCTGTCCGCTCTGGGTGTGGTCCTGTTCGTCGCCGTCGGGCTGGAGCCGCTCCCGGTGGCATACGCCGCCATGCTGGTCGCCGGACTCTTCACTCCGCCGCTCGAAGGCGGGCTGCGGGCCCTGTGGCCGAGCGTTCTGGGCCGGGACGACCAGGTGCACACCGCGTACGCGCTCGACGCCGTGGCGCAGGAGGTGATATTCACCGTCGGCCCGCTGCTGGTCACGCTCTCCGTCGCCGTCTGGTCCGAGGCGGCCGCCCTGCTGGTCATCAATGCCCTGGGCGTTCTGGGGGCCCTGTCCGTCGTCGTCTCCGAGCCGTCCCGGGCCTGGCGCTCCGCGCCGCGCGAGGCCCACTGGCTCGGCGCTCTCCGCTCGCCCGGGCTTCTTTCCCTGCTCGGCTCGTTCTTCTTCGTCGGCCTCGCGCTCGGCTCGATCACGGTCGCCGCCCTCGCGTACTCCGAGGCGCTGGGCGAGGACGCGGTGTACGGCGTCCTGATGGCCGCCCTGGGTTTCGGCGCCCTCGCGGGGGGCGTGCTCTACGGCGCCCGGCAGTGGCCCGGGCGGCCCGAGAGCCGCCTCAGGGTGCTCGTCGGGCTGCTCGCGCTCGGTTATCTGCCGCTCACCCTGACTCCCGGCGTCACCGGCATGACCGTGCTGGCCACGCTGTCCGGGGTCTTCCTCGCACCCGCTCTCGCCTGCGCGTTCGTCGTCGTCGACCGGCATGCGCCGCGGGGGACGGTGACCGAGGCCTTCTCCTGGCTGGTGACGACGTTCACCGTCGGAGCGTCCGCCGGAACGGCCGTCGCCGGACCCGCCGTCGAGCACAGCGGGATCGCCGCGGGCTTCTCCGTCGCCGGGGCGGGCGGGCTCGCCGCGCTGCTCGTCCTCCTCGCCACCCAGCGGGTCCTCGCAGCTCCCGCGCAGGCGCGGGATGGTGAAGCGCAAGCAGAAAATGATCGAAACGGTGCTGTCGAACCCGGTTTCAGAGCAGGCCATCAGGCGTAATGTTCAGTCATGGACCGCCGCATCTTCGGGCTGGAGAACGAGTACGGCGTCACGTGCACGTTCAGGGGACAGCGCCGACTGTCACCTGACGAAGTGGCGCGCTACCTCTTCCGCCGTGTTGTTTCCTGGGGCCGCAGCAGCAATGTCTTCCTGCGCAACGGTGCCCGCCTCTATCTCGACGTGGGCTCGCACCCCGAATACGCAACTCCCGAGTGCGACAACGTGACCGAGCTGGTCACCCACGACAAGGCGGGCGAGCGCATCCTCGAAGGCCTGCTCGTCGACGCCGAACGCCGCCTGCACGAGGAGGGAATCGCGGGCGACGTCTATCTCTTCAAGAACAACACCGACTCGGCGGGCAACTCCTACGGCTGCCACGAGAACTACCTCGTGGCCCGGCACGGGGAGTTCTCCCGGCTCGCGGACATCCTCATCCCGTTCCTCGTCACCCGGCAGCTGCTGTGCGGGGCGGGCAAGGTGCTGCAGACCCCGCGAGGCGCGGTCTACTGCGTCAGCCAGCGCGCCGAGCACATCTGGGAGGGCGTCAGCTCGGCGACCACCCGCTCCCGGCCGATCATCAATACCCGCGACGAGCCGCACGCCGACGCCGAGCGCTACCGACGGCTCCATGTCATCGTCGGTGACTCCAACATGTCCGAGACGACGATGCTGCTCAAGGTCGGCGCCACCGACCTGGTGCTGCGCATGATCGAGGCGGGCACGGTGATGCGCGACCTCACCCTGGAGAACCCCATCCGGGCCATCCGTGAGGTCAGCCATGACATCACCGGGCAGCGCAAGGTGCGCCTGGCCAGCGGACGTGAGGCCTCCGCCCTGGAGGTCCAGCAGGAGTACTACGAGAAGGCCGTCGACTTCTGCGAGCGCAGAGGTATCGTCACGGGCACGGTCGAGCAGGTCCTGGAGCTGTGGGGCCGCACCCTCGAGGCCATCCGCGACCAGGAGCTCGACCGGATCGGCACCGAGATCGACTGGGTGATGAAGTACAAGCTGATCGAGCGCTACCGGACCAAGAACAACATCACCATGTCGCACCCGCGGGTCGCCCAGATAGACCTCGCGTACCACGACATCCACCGCCGCCGCGGCCTCTACTACCTGCTGGAGAAGCGCGGCCAAGCGGCCCGGGTGTGCAACGACTTGAAAATCTTCGAGGGCAAGTCGGTGCCGCCGCAGACCACCCGGGCCCGGTTGCGCGGCGACTTCATCCGCCGCGCCCAGGAGCAGCGCCGCGACTTCACCGTCGACTGGGTGCATCTGAAGCTCAACGACCAGGCGCAGCGCACCGTGCTGTGCAAGGACCCCTTCCGGTCGGTGGACGACCGTGTGGAGAAGCTGATCGCCGGAATGTGAGGCCGCGTACGGGCAGAAACGCGCGCCGGAGCCATCGGACTCCGGCGCGCGTCCGTGTCAGTCGCCACGGTCCGCTCGGATACAGGTCGTAGAGTGGCGGGCACTGCCCGCACTCTCCCCTAGCCGAGTTGGACCGATGCTGAAATCTCTTGGGGGACGACCCCCGTACCGCCGTTCCTCCACGAAGGCCGCCCGCCGTTTCGCCGCGGCGCTGGCCGCTCCCGTCCTGCTGCTCACCGCTGCGTGCGGGTCCGACGACAGTGGCTCGTCGGACGCCTCGGTGGTCACGGTGGAGGGCAAGCCCGGGCAGAAGCCCGAGATCTCCGTGCCCAAGGACGCCAAGGCATCCGACAAAGTCGTCGTGAAGACGGTCGCCAAGGGCAAGGGCGCCACGGTGGAGAAGGGCGATTTCGTACGCCTGGACTTCGCCGGGGAGACCTT
This sequence comes from Streptomyces sp. 8N706, assembly GCF_052245415.1. Lineage (NCBI taxonomy): Bacteria > Bacillati > Actinomycetota > Actinomycetes > Kitasatosporales > Streptomycetaceae > Streptomyces > Streptomyces sp. 8N706. The sequence goes on from NZ_JBQQBW010000147.1 coordinate 4,848, forward strand.
CAAGGGCGGTCAGGACCTCGGCAACACCTGGGCCAAGCGCCCCGGCGCAGACCCCAACGCCCCGCGTACCCAGGTCGTCCAGGAACTGGGCCAGCCCAGCCAGACGCTGCCGACGAAGGTGCTCGACTCGCTCGTCGGACAGGAGGTCGGCAGCCGTGTCGAGGTGGAGGGCACGGCGAAGGCGCTGATCGGCAAGCAGCTGAACCCGCAGGCCGGTATCAAGCCGGCGGACGGCCTGGTCTGGGTCGTCGACATCGCGGCTGCCAAGAAGGTGGGCAAGAAGTCCGAGGTCAAGGGCGAGCAGGCGGCGCCCGAGCCCGGGATGCCCACGGTGAAGTCCGAGCCGCAGAAGGCGGCCGTCATCACCGTTCCCAAGGGTGAGAAGCCGCCGAAGGAGCTCAAGGAGCAAGTCCTGATCAAGGGCAAGGGGCAGAAGATCAAGGCCGGCGACGGCCTGGTCGTTCAGTACACCGGTGTGAAGTGGGAGGATGGCAAGAAGTTCGACTCCTCCTGGGACCACGGCGGCGCCACCGCGTTCCAGATCGGCACCGGCTCGGTCGTCCAGGGCTGGGACAAGGCTCTGGTCGGCAAGAACGTCGGGGACCGTGTCGTGATGGTCATCCCGCCGAAGCTGGGCTACGGCAGCCAGCCGCAGAGCCCGCTGGCCAAGAACACCCTGGTGTTCTCGGTCGACATCGTCGGGACCGTGTGATCGCCGTCTGCGAGACTGGGACCGATTCCGACAAGATCCATTCGTAGGAGCACCGCAGTGAGCATCGAGAAGCCCGAGATCGACTTCCCGGGCGGCGAGCCCCCGGCCGACCTCGAGATCAAGGACATCTGGGAGGGCGACGGCCCGGTCGCCAAGGCCGGCGACACCGTCTCCGTGCACTACGTGGGCGTGTCCTTCAGCACCGGCGAGGAGTTCGACGCGAGCTGGAACCGGGGCACCCCGCTCCAGTTCCAGCTGGGCATCGGGCAGGTCATCCCCGGCTGGGACCAGGGTGTGCAGGGCATGAAGGTCGGCGGGCGCCGTCAGCTGACCATCCCCGCCCACCTCGCGTACGGCGACCGTGGTGCCGGCGGCGGCCGGATCAAGCCGGGCGAGACGCTGATCTTCGTCTGCGACCTCGTCTCCGTCTGATACGGCCGCCCCTCACCGTATGAGGGCCCCGTGCCGCACGGCGCGGGCCCTCGATGGGCCCCTTCCGCCCCCGGCCGGGACCGGTGCGTTGACGCGCGCCGGTCCCGCCGGGGGCGGAGCCCTGTCGGCCACGCGGCGCCGTCCGCCGCAGGGCGGGCGGCCCGGGGCGGCCGGGTGCGGATGCGAGGTGCGGGGAACGCCGGCGAGGGCGGGGGCACACGTGGCCTCCGGGGCCCCTGCCGAAGGCCGGGAGGCTCCTCGCATTCCGCCAGCTGGGGGCCCTGCCGATGGCAGGGGGTGCGGGGAGGTGCCGCAAGGTATCGGAGGGGGACCTGGGATGGCGTGGGGCGCCGGGAGGTGCCGGACGCGGAGCTCTCAGCCGTTGCGCGGAAGCGGAAGCTGCCCGCCCCATGGGCCCACGGCCGGGTCATGCGTTGCGGTCACGCCGAGGCAAGTGTGACGGAGGGCCGCACGGCGGGCGGCCGTCTTCCGGTGATGCCGGAACCGACTCCGCGCCCCGGCCGGGCAGCACCACAGGACCGCAGGGTCCGGCACCGCAGGACCCTGGATCGCAGGGCCTCTTCGCTTTTGCCACGGGTCCTCGGACCGGTACGGTCATCGGTGCGGAAGAACAACGAGAGAGGGCGTCGATGGCCATTGCCAAGGCGGAGCGGCTGATGAACCTGGCGCTGTGCCTGCTCGGGACCAGGCGCCCGCTCAGCAAGCGCGAGCTGCGCGCCTCGATCGAGGCGTACATCGACGCCGGAAGCGATGACGCCTTCAACCGGATGTTCGAGCGGGACAAGGACGATCTGCGGGAGCTCGGCCTGGTGATCGAGACCGTCGAAGGTCTCGAGGGCGACACCGGATACCTCGCCCGCCGCGACAGCAACCGGCTCCCGCCCGTCGCCCTCGACGCCGAGGAGGCCGCCGCGCTGGGCCTCGCCGCCAAGGTCTGGCAGCAGGCCCGGCTCGCCGGAGCCGCCAGCGGCGCCCTGCAGAAGCTGCGCGCGGCCGGGATGCCGCTCGCCGAGGACCCGTACGAGATCCACAGCGCCCTCGAGCCCCGGATCCCGGCGCACGAGGCCGCCTTCGAACCGCTGATGCTCGCCTGCCGCGACCGCCGCCCCGTCGTCTTCGACTACCGCAAGGCCACGGCCGCCCGCCCCGAGACCCGGCATGTCGAGCCGTGGACCCTCGAATGCTGGCGCGGCCACTGGTATCTCGCGGGCTGGGACCGCGACCGGGGGGCCGAGCGCGTCTTCCGGCTCTCCCGGATCACCGGCAGGGTGCGCTCCCGGGCCGCGGCCTTCACCGCCGACGTGCCCGACCACGTCACCGTGCGCGAAACCGTCGAGAGCTGGGCGGGCGAGACCGCGACCGGCACCGCCCGTATCCGGCTGCGCGCCGACGCCGGCTACCCGCTCCGTGCCCGGGCGCTCTCGACCCGCGCGGGCGACGACGGCTGGGACGAACTCGAGATCCCCTACGGGCATGGACTCGACGCCTGGCTCGTGGAGTTCGGGCCGGACGTGGTCGTACTGGAACCCGCCGAGCTGCGGGCCGACGTGGTGGACCGGCTGCGCGCCGTGGCCAAGGGCTGAGAAGGACACGCGGAAGACTCATGGCTACCAACGCGATCGACCAGACCCGCCGGATGCTCTCCCTGGTGACGTATCTGCGCGAGCGTCCCGGCGCCCGGGTGGGCGACGTCGCCCGGGCCTTCGGCATCACCGACGACGAGCTCATCGCCGACCTCGACGTGCTCCCGATGTGCGGCACCAGCTTCCGCGGCGGCGACCTCCTGGACATCGACACGGACGGCGACCGCATCTGGTGGCACAACCCCGACGATGTCGCCGAGCCGCTGCGCCTCGCCGCCGACGAGGCCACCGCCCTCCTCGTCGCCGCCCGCGCCGTGTCCACCCTCCCCGGACTCCGGGAGGGCGACCGGCAGGCGCTGCTGCGCGCCACCGCCAAGCTGGAGGCGGCGGCCGGTGAGGCCGCGGGCGCCAGCTCCCGGCTCTCGGTGACCTTCGAATCCGAGGGGGGCGTCTTCGCCGAGGTCGACCGGGCCATCTCGGAGCGCCGGCGGCTGTGGCTGCGCTACTACTCGCCCGCCCGCGACGAGCTGACCGAACGAGAGGTCGATCCCATCCGGCTCTTCGCCGTCGGCCACACCTATTTCGAGGCCTGGTGCCGGCTCTCCGAGGCCCGGCGCACCTTCTGGCTCGGTCGGGTGGCCGAGATCCGGCTGCTCGACGAGCCGGCCGACCCTCCGCCCGTCGAGCTGCGTGACCTGTCCGAAGGGCTGGTCCATCCCAGCGCCGAGGACCCGGAGGTCGTTGTCGAGGTCGGCCCCGGCGGGCGCTGGGTCGCCGAGTACTACCCGCACGACAGCGCGGAGGAACGGCCCGACGGTGGTCTGCGGATCACCCTCCGCACCCCCGACCCCGCGTCGCTGCGCCGCCTCGCGCTGCGGCTCGGCGGGGACGGCCGCATCGTCTCCCCGCAGGACCTCGCGGACAGCGCACGGCAGGCGGCTCGCGAAGCACTCGCGGCCTACGGTGAGTGAGGGGGCGGACGTAGATGATTCCCGCAGCGCCCGGCACGGTCGTCTTCAAGGCCGCCTGCCCCGACTGCCGGGGCCGGTTCGAACTGGCCTCGGACGCCTTCCGCTTGGCCATCGGAGTCAGCCGGCGCACCACCTTCTACTCCTTCACCTGTCCCGACTGCGGTTCCACCGTCCGTAAACCGGCGGGGGAGCGGATCGTGGAGCTGCTGACGGGCGGCGGCGTCCGGACCCTCCGGGTGCACTCGACGTGACCTCGGGCGACGCGCTCACCTCGGCCGCCGTCCCGCCGGGCGCCCTCCGCCGCCCGCCCCACGGAAACCTCCCTCAGCCGCAGCCTCCCCTGACACCACGTTCGCACCGGGCTCCTGCGCGCCGTACGCCCGCGGCGCTCCACTAGGCTCCTTCCATGTTCTGGCCCATGCTCGCTGTCGCCCTCGCCTTCTGCGGAATCGCCGTACTCGGTGTGCTCGGGATCCGGGTCTGGGCGGAAGTGCGACGGCTGGCGCGGCAGGTGGCGGACAGTTCGGAGCAGATCACGCGAGCCTCGGAGGACCTCGAAAGGGCCGCCGTACCGCTCGCCTCGAAGGCCAGGGACCTGCAGCGCGACTGAACCGCGCTCACAGGGCCGGTGAACCCGCGCTCCCGGGCCGGCGCCCGGCGGGCTACGCCCGGTGGGCCAGATGTGCTCTCCGGCCTCACAGGTCCGGACGGTACGCTTCACGGGGCGGCCCGAGAGGCGAGGCGGGGGTCGCTACCGGGCGTATGCAGAGGGATTGCCCCGCGTTCATCCCTGCGCGTTACGATCGCTGCCAGCACGGACGGTCGGACACACTTCCGACCGTTCGGGCAGTCAGCCCCACCCATGCCGCCTCGGTGAGAAGGTAGTCACACATGATCGGCAATCTGAAGCCCCTCGAGATCGTCCTGATCATCGCTGTCATCCTGCTGTTGTTCGGTGCCAAGAAGCTTCCTGACATGGCCCGTTCCCTGGGTAAGTCGGCTCGCATCCTGAAGAGCGAGGCGAAGGCGATGAAGAAGGACGACGACTCCTCGGCCAACGGCTCCACCTCTGCCGACCAGGCCCAGCAGCAGTCCGCCCCGCGTACGATCCAGGCCGCGCCCGGCGATGTGACGAGCTCGCGTCCGGTGACCGAGCCGAACCCGACCACGCAGAGCTGACACCGGTCACCCGAGCCCTACCCGGCCGCCGCCGACGGCGGCCGCACGAGACGAGGAACGTGGGTTGCTGAAGTCTGCCCGCAAACAGGAGAAGGACCCAGAGGGGCGGATGCCCCTCGCCGAGCATCTGCGTGAGCTGCGCAACCGCCTGGTGAAGTCGGTGCTGGCGGTCGTCGCCATCACCCTTGTCGCGGCTTTCTACTATGAGCCGATCGCGGACTTCCTCACGGCGCCGATCCGAGAATCGGTCGGCTGTACGGCGAGTTTCAAGGAGATCGCCGACCAGGGTGACAACTGCGCGCAGCTGACCATCGACGGTCTGCTCGGCCCCTTCACCATCATGATCAAGGTCGCGCTGATGACCGGTGTGGTCCTGGCGTGTCCCGTCTGGCTGTACCAGCTCTGGGCCTTCCTCGCGCCCGGCCTGCACAGGAACGAGAAGAAGTACGCCCTCAGCTTCGTCGGCGCGGGCATTCCGCTCTTCCTCGCGGGCGGGTACTTCGCCTATCTGATCCTGCCGACCAGCGCTGCCGCCCTCATCGGGCTGACCCCGGACGGCCTGGGCATCAGCAACCTCGTCAAGCTCGACGACTACCTCGACATCGTCACCCGGCTGGTCATCGTCTTCGGTCTGGCCTTCGAGCTGCCCCTGCTGCTGGTCCTGCTGAACCTGGGCGGCGTGATCTCCGGCCGCAGGATGCTCGGCTGGTGGCGCTGGATGATCATGTGCATCACCGTCTTCTCGGCAGTCGCCACCCCGACGGGCGATCCGATGACGATGCTGGCGCTGGCCGCGCCGATCGTGGTGCTCTACTACGCCGCCGTGGGCATCTCGCTCCTCAACGACCGGCGCCGCAGCCGCGGCAACCCCTACGCCGGGCTGGACGACGACGAGGCGTCGGTGCTCGACCACACCCCTGAGACGGTGGAAGCGATCGAGCCTGTCTCCGCCTCCCCCATGCTCCCCGACCAGGCGTCCGGCGAGGACGGCCGCCGCGGTGGACTCGAGGACGTGACCTGACGCTGACGCGGCAACCGCGGACGGCGGTGGAGGGCGGCCCGGTGCTCCGGACCGCCCTCTCTCCTTATTGAGACGCCGGTCCGCCCGGGACAGGGAGGCCGTACGGGGCGGGCACCCGCCCGTACACCCGCGGCACCGGCGACGACCGCGCCCGGACGGCGGACTGCCGCTCCAACGGCACGGCCGCGGCTCCCCGGACGGAGTGCGCGCCGCCCGGGCCGTACAGCTGCCCGGTCCTCCACATAAAGATCGCGTGCTCTGTCAGAGGTGGCCGGTAGGCTCGTACACACGATGACCGACGACATGTCCCCTGCTGAGCGGTACGCAGCGGCTCGGACCCGAGCCGCCGAGCAGACCACCGCGCTCGCCCCCTTCCGTGAGATGTACGACTTCGAGCTGGACCCCTTCCAGATCGAGGCATGCCAGGCCCTGGAGGCCGGAAAAGGTGTGCTGGTAGCCGCTCCCACCGGCTCCGGCAAGACGATCGTCGGCGAGTTCGCCGTCCATCTGGCCCTCACTCAGGGCCGTAAGTGCTTCTACACCACGCCGATCAAGGCCCTGTCGAACCAGAAGTACAACGACCTCGTCAAGCGCTACGGCCCCGGGAAGGTCGGTCTGCTGACGGGGGACAACAGCATCAACTCCGAAGCCCCGGTGATCGTGATGACCACCGAGGTGCTGCGCAACATGCTCTACGCGGGCTCACAGTCGTTGAACGGCCTGGGACATGTGGTCATGGACGAGGTGCACTACCTCTCCGACCGCTTCCGCGGCGCCGTCTGGGAGGAGGTCATCATCCACCTCCCGGAGTCGGTGACCCTCGTCTCCCTGTCGGCCACGGTCTCCAACGCCGAGGAGTTCGGTGACTGGCTGGACACCGTGCGTGGCGACACCGAAGTGATCGTCTCCGAGCACCGGCCCGTCCCGCTGTGGCAGCACGTCCTCGCGGGCCGGCGGATGTACGACCTCTTCGAGGAGAAGGACAGCGGCAAACTGGAGGTCAACCCCGACCTCGTACGGCTGGCGCGGATGGAGAACAGCCGGACGTACAACCCCCGGGAGCGCCGCCGCGGCAAGCAGGTGCGGGAGGCGGACCGCGAGCGCGAGCGCCGCCAGCGGAGCAGAATCTGGACGCCCAGCCGGGTCGAGGTCATCGACCGGCTGGACGCCGAAGGCCTGCTGCCCGCGATCACCTTCATCTTCAGCCGGGCGGGCTGCGAGGCGGCCGTACAGCAGTGTCTGCACGCGGGCCTGCGGCTCAACGACGAGTCGGCGCGTGCCGAGGTGCGGAGCATCGTCGAGGAGCGCACCTCCGGAATCCCGGACGAAGACCTGCAGGTCCTGGGCTACTTCGAATGGCTGGAGGGCCTGGAGCGGGGTATCGCCGCGCATCACGCCGGGATGCTGCCGACGTTCAAGGAGATCGTCGAGGAGCTCTTCGTCCGCGGCCTGGTCAAGGCGGTGTTCGCCACCGAGACCCTGGCCCTGGGCATCAACATGCCCGCGCGGTCGGTGGTGTTGGAGAAGCTGGTCAAGTGGAACGGCGAGCAGCACGCCGATGTCACGCCCGGCGAGTACACCCAGCTCACCGGCCGGGCCGGGCGTCGCGGCATCGACGTCGAGGGCCATGCGGTGGTGCTGTGGCAGCGCGGCATGGACCCGGGGGCGGTCGCCGGTCTCGCCGGGACCCGCACCTATCCGCTGCGCTCCTCCTTCAAGCCGTCGTACAACATGGCGGTCAACCTTGTGCACCAGTTCGGGCGGCACCGCTCCCGCGAGCTGCTGGAGACGTCCTTCGCGCAGTTCCAGGCCGACCGGTCGGTCGTGGGGATCTCCCGTCAGGTGCAGAAGAACGAGGAGGGCCTGGAGGGTTACCGCTCCTCCATGACCTGCCACTTGGGCGACTTCGAGGAATACGCCCAGCTGCGCCGTCAGTTGAAGGACCGTGAGACCGAGCTCGCCAAGCAGGGCGCGGCCCAGCGGCGGGCCGCCGCGGCGGTCGCCCTGGAGAAGCTCAAGCCCGGGGACATCATCCACGTCCCGACGGGCAAGTACGCGGGCCTGGCGCTGGTGCTGGATCCCGGGTTGCCCGCCGGGCGTGCCAACGGCCACCGGGGCTTCGAGCACCACGACGGCCCGCGGCCCCTCGTACTCACCGCCGAGCGCCAGGTGAAGCGGCTGGCCGCGATGGACTTCCCCGTGCCGGTCGAGCCGCTGGGGCGGATGCGGGTCCCCAAGTCCTTCAATCCGCGCAGCCCGCAGTCCCGGCGCGACCTCGCCTCCGCACTGCGGAGCAAGGCCGGGCACGTCACCCCCGAACGACACCGCAAGCAGCGCTCGGCGGCGGCCGACGACCAGGAGATCGCCCGGCTGCGCGCCGAGATCCGCGCCCACCCCTGCCATGGCTGCGACGACCGCGAGGACCACGCCCGCTGGGCCGAGCGCTACCAGCGGCTGCAGCGCGACACCCGCCAGCTGGAGCGGCGGATCGAGGGACGCACGAACACCATCGCCCGGACCTTCGACCGGGTGTACGCCCTGCTGTCCGACCTCGGGTATCTCCGGGGGGACGAGGTCACCGAGCACGGCCGTCGACTGGCCCGGCTGTACGGCGAGTTGGATCTGCTGGCGGCCGAGTGTCTGCGCGAGGGTGTCTGGGACGCCCTGAAGCCCGCGGAGTTGGCGGCGTGCGCGTCGGCGCTGGTCTATGAGGCCAGGGCCGCCGACGACGCCATGCCGCCGAAGCTGCCGACCGGCAACGCCCAGGAGGCGCTCGGCGAAATGATCCATATCTGGGGCCGGTTGGACGCGAAGGAGGAGGAACACCGCATCAACCAGGCGGAGGGCGTCGGCCAGCGCGAGCCCGATCTGGGCTTTGCGTGGCAGGCCTACCGCTGGGCGACCGGGCACAGCCTCGACTCGGTGCTGCGCGAGGCGGACATGCCCGCCGGTGACTTCGTGCGCTGGAGCAAACAGGTCATCGATGTGCTCGGCCAGATCGCGGAAGCCGCCCCGGACGGCAGTCCGGTCCGCAGAAACGCTCGCCGGGCGGTCGACGGGCTGCTGCGGGGCGTGGTGGCGTACTCCTCGGTGGGCTGATCGCGCCACGGGCTCCAACGGGAGCGCGGTCCTCACCCGGTGTGCCGGTGAGGACCATGATCCGTGGGCTTGTTGACGACCGTGACCTGTTGGCTCGATAACGACCCTGGCCTGGGGGCCGGATGGCGGCCCTGGCCTGTGGGCCTGGCGACCGCGATCCCGCGGTACCGCCGGGACCGCGACCCCGCGGTGAACCGGGGCCGCGACCCCGCGGAACCGCGACCCCGCGGTGAACCGGAACCGCGACCCCGCGGTACACCGGGACCG
>NZ_JBQQBW010000148.1:0-13764 GCF_052245415.1 Streptomyces sp. 8N706
CTGCTTGGGAGACCACCGCCCGGGCCCTTCGCGCGCGCCGCTCCCCGTCCCCACGGGGCGGCGCCTCCGGGAGGCGCGTCCGCTCAAGCGCGTCCCCGGATGATTCACACCCGGCTGAACTCCGGGTCGGCTTCGTCGGTCGCGTCGGCCCCGGCTCCGGCCGCGCCAGTGGCCGGCCGCTTCCGCAGCTGTTCACCCTCCACGTCCACGTTCGGCAGCACCCTGTCCAGCCACCGCGGCAGCCACCAGGCCGCCTTGCCGAGGAGGGCTAGGACCGCCGGGACGACGGCCATACGGACCACGAAGGCGTCGAAGGCGACCGCGACGGCCAGACCGAAGCCGATCATCTTGACCATCGACTCGGAGGAGCCGATGAAGCCCGCGAAGACGCTGATCATGATGATCGCGGCGGCGCTGACCACCCGGGCCCCGTGCCGGAAGCCGGTGACGATCGCCTGGCCCGGCCGCTCCCCGTGGACGTACGCCTCACGCATCCGCGTCACGAGGAAGACCTCGTAGTCCATCGCCAGACCGAACACGACCCCGATCATGAAGATCGGCATCATGCTCATGACCGGGCCGGTCTGCTCGACGTCGAACACCTCGGCCAGCCAGCCCCACTGGAACACCGCCACGACCGCGCCCAGCGCGGCCACCACGGAGAGCAGGAAGCCCAGGGCCGCCTTGAGCGGGACCAGGAAGGACCGGAAGACCACCATCAGCAGCAGAAACGCCAGGCCGACCACGAGCGCCAGATAGGGCAGCATCGCGTCGTCGAGCTTCTGCGACACATCGATGTTCATGGCGGTGGTGCCGGTGACCAGGACCTCCGCGCTGTCGGTCCGCCCCGTGAAACCGGCCGTCGCCTTCATGTCGCGGATCTCCGCGACCAGGTCCTCCGTGGCCGTACCACTGGGCTCGGACTTCGGGATCACCGTCAGTGTCACGGTGTCACCGGCCTTGTTGATGGTGGGCGGGGTGACCATGGCGACGCCGTCCAGCTGCGTCACCGACCTGGTGACCTCCTTCGCCACACCCTGCGGGTCGTCGCTGTGCCGGGCGTCGACGACCAGCATCAGCGGGCCGTTGAAGCCGGGCCCGAAGGAGTCGCCCAGGAGGTCGTACGCCTTGCGCTGCGTCGTACTGACCGGCTGCGCGCCGTCGTCCGGCAGGCCCAGCTCCAGCGACGACGCCGGTACGGCGACCGCGCCCAGCCCGACCACCCCGGTCAGCAGCACCGCCACCGGGTGGCGCAGGACGAAACGCGCCCAGCGCGTACCCATGTTCGGCTTGGCTTCCGACGCGGAGGAGTCCCGCTTGCGGCCCGTACGGTCCGTGGCGTCCACGGTGTCCACGGCGTCCACAGCGTCTTCCGTGTGCTTGCGGCCCCTGCGGCCCAGCACCCGCTTCCCCGCGAAGCCGAGCAGTGCCGGGATCATCGTCAGCGCGATGAGGACGGCGATGGCGACGGTGCCCGCCGCGGCCACACCCATCTTGGTCAGCATCGGGATGTTGACCACCGAGAGGCCGACCAGGGCGATGACGACGGTGAGCCCCGCGAACACGACCGCCGAACCGGCCGTGCCGACGGCCCGCCCGGCCGCGTCCTCCGGCTCCCGGCCCTCGGCGAGTTCCGCACGGTGGCGGGAGACGATGAAGAGCGCGTAGTCGATGCCGACCGCGAGACCGATCATCGTGGCCAGGGTGGCGGTGGTACTGGACAGATCGAGCGCGCTGCTGAGCGCCGTGATCGACGAGACCCCGATGCCCACACCGATCATCGCCGTGAGCAGCGGCATCCCGGCCGCGACCAGTGAGCCGAAGGTGACGACGAGGACGACCGCGGAGACGGCGATACCGATGATCTCGGTGCTTCCGGTCTCGGGCACGGCCTGGAGCGCGTCACCCCCGATCTCGACGGTGAGACCCTCGTCGCGCCCTTTTTGGCCCGCGTCCTTCAACGCGTCGCGGGTGGACTCCTCGAGCTCGAAGCCGGTGACCTCGTACGAGACCTGGACGAAGGCGGTACTGCCGTCCTTGCTGATGGCCTTGGCCCGGTACGGGTCGGTCACCCGGCCCACCTGCTCGCCCGACTCGAGCTCGCCGACGACCTTCCGCACCACAGCCCGGTTGGCCGGGTCGGTCATCTTCTCCGCGCCCGGCGCCTTGAAGACCACACGTGCGGTGGCGCCGTCCGCGTCGAGCCCCGGGAAGCGCTCGTCCAGCAGATCGAAGGTCCGCTGCGCCTCGGTGCCCGGGATGGAGAAGGAGTTGGAGGTCGCCTTGGGGGCGGAGGCGGCGCCGAAACCGACAGCTGTCAGCAGCGCCACCCATATCAGGGCGACGAACCAGCGTCGCCGGAAGGAAAACCGGCCCAGTTTGTAGAGGAAGGTGGCCATGAAGAGGTGTGCTCCCGTGGGGTCGAAACAGTGAAAAAGGGTGTGCGGTACCGGCCCGACGACGAGAGCGGCGCGTCAGGAGGTGCTGGGGGGACGGTCGGGTGATCGGGGACGATCGAGCTGGGAGGTCGGGGACTGCCGGGCACTGTCAGGCATTTGACGCAGCGTCAGGCGCCGAGGGCGGGGAGGACCACGGCGCTGATGAACCGTTCGAGACAGTCGGTGTCCATCGGCCGGTCGTCGATCAGCGGCCGGGCGACGAAGGCACCGATGAGCATGTGCGGAATGAACTGCAGAGCCGGCGTGGAACCGGAGACCTCTCCCCGGGCGACCGCGCGCTGGAGAATCGCGTCGAGCCCGGCGATCTCGGGTTCGATCAGCAGCTCCCGCAGGGCCTGGTGGAGGTCGGGGTTCAGGTCGGCGGCGTGGGCCAGCCCCCTCAGAAGGGCGGTGTCCTTCTCGATCTGGTCATCGTCGGAACAGCGCACCATCGCCTGCAGGTCGCCCCGCAGGGTGCCGGTGTCGATGTCCGCAAGGGACACCGGAACGGTGTGCCGCAGGGCGGTGGCGACCAGCTCCGGCTTGCCCTTCCACTGGCGGTAGAGGGTGGCCTTGCTGGAACGGGTACGGGCCGCTACCGCGTCCATGGTCAGAGCCTCGTACCCGTGCTCCCGCAGCAGGTCGAGCACGGCCGCGAAAAGCTCGCTCTCCCGCTCCGGGGTGAGCCGCGTACGGCGCGCCGTTGTACTGGACGCAGCGGCCACGGTGACCTCGATTCGAACGAAACTGTTTCGTACACCGGAAGGCTATGCCGCCGCCGCATCGAAACGCAAACGTTTCGCAGTGTGCTCTGCGTTACGAGTTGCCGGGGCGGGTAGGCGCGGAAACCATGGGATACGTGAGTGACGCACGCGAGGCCACTGCTGGCTTGCAGGCGAACACGAGAGCCGCGCGTTCGCCTCGCGAGCGGAGAAGCGAACCAACAAACCCAGCGAGCGACCCACACAAGGCCACCGACTTGCACACGAACCCGAGAGCCGCACGCTCGCCTCGCGAGCGGAGAAGCGAACCAACAAACCCAGCGAGCGACCCACACAAGGCCACCGACTTGCGCACGCACGCGACAGCCGCACCTTCGCCTCGCGAGCGGAGAAGCGAACAGGGCCTCGCCTCGCGGGTGGAGAAGCGAGACAAAGGAACCCAGTGAGCGACGGCGCGTACCTCCGGTTCCCGCACCTCCACAACGATCTGCTGTGCTTCGCGGCGGAGGACGATCTGTGGGTGGCGCCCCTCACCGCTGCCGGGGCATCGCCCGGCCGTGCCTGGCGGGTGACCGTCGACCGGACCCGGATCGGCCACCCCCGCTTCTCCCCCGACGGATCGCAGATCGCGTTCACCACCTGGCGCAGCCTCGACCCCGAGATCCATGTCGCCCCGGTGGACGGCGGGCCCGCACGGCGCCTCACCTACTGGGGCAGCACCGACACGCGCGTCTGCGGCTGGAGCCCCGACGACCACATCCTCGCCGTCGCCTCCCACGGCCAGCCCTTCTCTCATTTCTCCTGGGGCTACAAGGTGCCCACCGACGGCAGCCCGGGCGGGCGGCTGCCCTGGGGCCCGATCGCCGATATCGCCGTCGCCGACATCGACGGGGAGCACCTCACTCTGGTGCTGACCGGCAAACCGCCGCACGAACCCGCCGCTTGGAAGCGCTACCGGGGCGGCGCGACGGGGCGGCTGTTCCTGCTCGGCCGACGGCTGCTGCCCGATGTGAACGGCCATCTGGACTGTCCGATGTTCGTCGGCGACCGGATCGCCTTCCTCTCCGACCACGAAGGCATCGGCAATCTCTACTCCTGTCTGCCCGACGGCTCCGACCTGAGGCGCCACAGCGACCACGAGCAGTTCTACGCCCGGCACGCGTCGACGGACGGCTCCCGGGTCGTCTACCAGTGCGCGGGCGATCTGTGGCTGGCCGAGGATCTGTCGCCCTCCGGCGCCCCACGGAAGCTGGACGTCCGGCTCGGCGGCCCGCGGACCGGGCGCCGTGTGTACCAGATCCCGGCCTCGGCGCATGTCGACTCGCTCTCCGTCGACAGCACCGGCCGCGCGAGCGCGGTCTGTGTGCGCGGAAGTCTCTACTGGCTGACCCACCGCGACGGCCCTGCCCGCACGATCACCGACACCCCGGGCGTACGGGTCCGGCTCCCGGAGATTCTCGGCTCCACGGGACGGGTCGCCTACGTGACGGACGCCGAGGGCGACGACGCTGTGGAGATCGCGGACCTCCCAGGGGCCGGCGCCGCGGGCGAGCCACGGCGGCTGGCCGCCGGGGCGCTCGGCCGGGTGCACGCACTGGTCGCCTCGCCGGACGGCGAGCGCCTGGCCGTCTCCACCCACGACGGGCGGCTGCTCGTCCTCAGGGTGCCCACGGAGGAAACCGAGGCGGGGGAACCAGGGGAATCAGGGGTATCAGGGGCCGAGGAGGCAGCCGCAGGTGCCCGGCCGCGGGGCGAGGCGGGCGAGACGACCGAGGCGGAGGTCACGGAGCTGGTCCGGTCGGTCAACGGTCCGGTCCGCGATCTCGCCTTCTCCCCCGACTCGGCCTGGGTCACCTGGTCCCATCCGGGCATCGGCCGGACGTTGCGAAAGATCAAGATGGCACGGCTGAAGGACCGTAGCGTCATCGAGGTCACCAACGGCCGGTTCGAGGACGAGGAGCCCGTCTTCACCAGCGACGGCCGCTATCTGGCGTTCCTCTCCTGGCGCGGTTTCGACCCGGTGTACGACGTGCACACCGGCGACCTGTCCTTCCCGCTGGGCTGCCGCCCGTATCTCGTACCGCTGTCGTCGGCGACGCCGTCTCCCTTCGCGCTGTCGGCGGAGGGCCGCCCTGCCGCCGGGGGCCTGGACCCGGTCGGCACCGAGGGCGACGGCTCGGTGACGGTCGAGGCCGAGGGTCTGGCGAGCCGCGTCACGCCCTTCCCCGTGGCCGCGTCCAAGTACTCCTCCCTCCATCCGGTCAGTGGCGGCGGACTGGTGTGGTTGCGCTGGCCGATCTCCGGCGCGCTCGGTGAGACCTTCGCCAACCCCCTGGATACGACGGGGCGGCCGACGTTGGAGCACTTCGAAGTGGTGAAGGCCGCCCGCACCGAACTCTTCACCCATCTCGACTGGTTCGCGGTCAGTGGCGACGGCACCCGGATCGTCGTCAACGACGACGGCGACCTCCGCGCGGTCCCGGCGACCGAGACCGGCGACAGCGACTCCACGGTCTCCATCGACCTGCGGCGGATCATGCACCAGGTGAACCCGGAGGCGGAGTGGCGGCAGGCGTACGCGGAAGCGGGCCGGATCGTCCGGGCCTACTTCTGGGACCCCCATATGTGCGGTGTCGACTGGGACGGCGTCCTGGACCAGTACCGCCCGCTGGTCGAACGGGTCGCCTCCCCCGACGAGTTCGCGGATCTGCTGTACGAGGTGCTGGGCGAACTGGGCACCTCCCACGCGTATGTCGCCCCGGCCCGCCGCAACGAGGGCCCGCCGCACTACCAGCGGCCCATCGGCCTGCTCGGCGCCAACTTCGCACAGACCAAGGACGGCCGGTGGGCCGTGGCCCGCATCCTGCCCGGCGAGTCGTCCGACTCGCGGGCGCGCTCCCCGCTCGCGGGGTCGGGGATCCGCGACGGCTCGGTCCTCACCCATGTCGACGGGCGGCCGGTGAATCCGGTGACCGGGCCGTATCCGCTGCTGGCGGGGGCCGGTGGCACGACGGTGGAGCTGACCTTCCTCCCCCCGGAGGGTGACGGCCATCCACGACGGGTCGCGATCGTGCCCCTGATCGACGAACGGCCGCTGCGCTACCAGGACTGGGTGGCCAAACGGCGGGAGGTCGTACGGGAGTCGAGCGGCGGACGGTGCGGCTATCTGCACATCCCCGACATGGGCGGCTCGGGCTGGGCGCAGTTCAACCGCGACCTGCGGATGGAGATGGCCCGGGAGGCGCTCATCGTGGACGTCCGGGGCAACGCGGGCGGAAACATCAGTGAGTTGGTGGTGGAGAAGCTCACCCGCACCGTCCTGGGCTGGGATCTGACGCGCGACGCCCAGCCGGTGTCGTACGCCTCCAACGCCCCGCGCGGCCCCGTGGTCGGACTCGCGGACGAGATGACCTCCTCCGACGGCGACATGATCACCGCCGCCTTCAAACTGCTGGAGCTGGGACCGGTGGTGGGGCTGCGGACCTGGGGCGGGGTGGTCGGCATGACGGGCCGGCACCGGCTCGTGGACGGCACGGTCATCACGGTGCCGATGAACGCCGCCTGGTTCGAGGGCTACGGGTGGGGCGTCGAGAACCACGGAGTGGAACCGGACATCGAGGTCGACCGCACACCGCTCGACTGGGCGGAGGGGCGGCACAAGCAGCTCGACGACGCGGTGGAGACCGCACTCGATTTGCTGGCCCGCCATCCTGCCAAGAAGCCGCCGGACTACGCGGAGGTGCCGGACCTACGGCGCCCCAAGCTGCCGCCTCGCAACGGTAATTGACCCGGAACCGACCTACGGCGCCGAGCCCGGGCGTGGGCGGGCTGAACAGTTAGCGGGCCCGCGCTGAGCCGCGGGCCCGGGACGTTCCGGTCGGGGCCGCGCTGAGCCCCGCCCGGGCTTGCGCCGAGGCGCGTTGGCCGTCCCCCGGCCGCGCCGAGCAGGGCGCGCCGGGCCCCGCCGAGCGGAACCGCGCCGGACCACGCCCGCCCGACGCGCTCAGGGCGGGCGCCGGCCGTCCCGGGCCAGGCTGAGCCGCGCCGAACGGGAACGCGCCGGGCCGCGCCGAGCGGAACCGCGCCGGACCACGCCGACCGAGAACCCGGGAAACGTTTCCCGCCCGCGCCCGTCTGGGGGGCCACGCCGGGCCGCGGGCGCCCGAGGAGGACGCACCGGGCCGCGCCGCCCGGGACTCGAGGAGACCGGCGCTGGCCGTCCCGGAAGAGGCTGAGCCGCGCCGCCCGGGACGCGCTCACGCGCGCGGGCCTTCAGGGCCAGGCCGAGCCGAAAAGCCGAGCGGGAACCGCGCCGGACCACGCCTGCCCGGGGGAGAGCGCCGGACTGCTGCCCGAGGGGAAATACGCCGGGCCGCGCCCGCCCGGGAAACGCGTCGAACCGCGTCCACCCGGAGAACGCCTGGGGCGGCGCCCGGGAAACGTGTGGGAAAGGGGCGCGCCCTGCCAAGGGCGCGGCCCTTTCCTCCTGCCGCACCGTGGATGGCGCTGCCCGCACCGTGGAAGCGCTGCGCACAGGCCCGCCGCGCCGTCAGCGGCAGCCGTCAGCGGCCGAAGTCGTCCCGCGGGTCGTCAGTGGGAGGACGGGTCTGCTCGCTGCCCGGCTGCCGGCGCTGCTCCGCCCGCTCCTGCCCCTCCTGCGCACGCGCGGCCGTCCGGTCCTGGGGCTGGGGCCCCTCCCGGCCACGCCCGGACCGCTCCTCCCGCGCGTGCCTCTTCTGCTTGGCTCTCTCCTGCATCTGGTGTGCCTTGTCCCGGAACTGGTCCATGATGCCCATCAGGTGTCACTCCTCATCGGGTGAAACGGGTACCCGGGCTCCGACCAGCCTGTCACGACCGAACATCTCTCGCATTTCGGGCACCAGAGGGCTGCGCAGCGTCACAACGCACAGCTCAGAAGCGTCCATCGGGGGCGCCTACGGCTGCTCCGCCCGGGCCTTCTCGTCCGCCGCACCCCCGGCGCCCACCAGCCCCCTACGCGCTCCCCGCCCGGCGGCGAGCCGCGGCTCGAAGCGGCGCATCTCGCGCTGCCCCACCGTCGCGATGATGCCGGGCAGCTGGCCGCGGATCCCCTGCATACCGCGCAGCCACCACTGCCCGTACACATGCGCGGAGCGCCGTTCGATGCCCGCGACGAGCCGGTCGACGGCGGGGCCCAGCGGGTAGGTCCGGTTGGACGGCCAGGGCAGCCGCTGCCGCAGCTCCCGCATCACCTCGTCCTCGTCGGCACCGCGCACCATGTCGGTGTCGGTCCAACTCAGATACCCCACCCCGACCTTCACGCCCCGGTGCGCCACCTCGGCACGCACACAGTTCGCGAGCGCCTCGACCCCGGACTTGGAGGCGCAGTACGCGCTCATGAGGGGCGCGGGGGTGATCGCGGCGAGTGAGGCGATCTGCAGCAGGTAGCCGCGGCTCTCCAGCAGTGCGGGCAGAAAGGCACGGGCAGTCGTGGCGCTGCCCAGCAGATTGACCTCGATGACCCGGTTCCAGGACCGCGCGTCGGAATCGGCGAACGGACCGCCCTGTGCCACCCCGGCATTGGCGACGACGATGTCCACTCTGCCGAAACGTTCGCGGACCTCCCGTGCGACCCGCTCCATCGCCTCGGTGTCGGTGACGTCCGCGTACCAGTGGCCGGAGTCGGTGGGCAGCCGGTCCGAGACCTGCCGCAGCCGATCCGGTTCCAGGCCGACCAGCGCGAGCCTCGCGCCGCGCGCGGCGAGTTTGCGGGCCAGCAGCTCGCCGACGCCCCGTGCCGCGCCGGTCACCACCGCGACCCGGCCCTCCGGACTCCTGCGTGCCCTCACGGCGTCTCCTCCTTGACTCTGTCCCCGGCGGTGTCCCGGTCCCGGGACCTCTCCCCTGCCTCCCCGGCGTCGCGTACGGACCCGGGCCGTGCGGGGCTCACGGCCGTGAGGCGGTCGCGTACCAGCTTCCGGATCGCGGCGGTCACCGCGTCCGTCGCCTCCACCGGTGTCATATGGCCGATGCCGTCCAGCTCGGTGAGCCCGGCACAGTCGGGCAGCGCGGCCGCCAGCCGCCGGGCGTGCACCGGCGGCGTGAGCCGGTCGGCCGTGCCGACGATCACCGCGGCGGGCACGGTGAGTTGCCCGATGTGCCTCTCCAGATCCAGCTCGGCGAGGACCTTTGCCCAGTCGGCGCGTACGGCACGCGGGCAGGCGTGCACGATACGGGCGCACGCCTCCACCATCTCCGGTGCCGCGGCGGGGCCCATGGTCCCGTACTTCAGGAGGCGTTTGGCCAGGGGTGTGACCGGGCCCAGCGGGGCGCGCGAACCGAGGATCACGCGATGCACCCGCGTCCGTACGCGCTCCCAGCGCAACGGCACCACCCTGGCGTCCCCCAGCAGCCGCGAACTACCGGTGCTGCACAGCAGCACCGCCGCGACGCGCTCCCCGAGCACTGGACGGCCGGCCGCGGCGAGAACGGTCATGCCTCCCATGGAATGCCCGGCGAGCACCGCGCGCTCGCCGGGGGCGAGTGCCGCACCGAGCACGGCCTCCAGGTCGTCGGCGAGCGCCTGCGTGCTGTAGCCGCCGGGACCCACCGCCGGACTGCGGCCGTGGCCGCGCTGGTCGTACAGCACCACCCGGTGGTCGGCGGCGAGGGCGTGGACCACCGGCGCCCAGAAGGCGGTCGAGCAGGTCCAGCCGTGTGCGAGGACGACGGCGGGTGCGCCCTCGCGACCGTGCACCTCGATGTGCAGCCGCGACCCGTCGGGGGACTCCGTCGACAGCTCCCGCACCGGCTCGGGCGGTACGAGCGCACTCGCGGTGCCCTTGGTGAGGCGGCTCATCGGACTCCCTCCCCGTCTCCGGCGGCGTCCGCGCCCGGGCCCGTCCCCGGACCGGACCCCGGGCCTGCCGTCCGGCCCGCCGTGGCGACCGCGGCGAGACGGTCGCCGGGCCCGTCACCCCCGGCCCCGGCCCGGCCCGTTCCCACACCGTCCGCCTCGGCACCAGCCGCCTCTTCGCCGCTCGCCTCGGCGCCCTTCGTGCCGGCCGCGAGCGGTCCGCCCCGCGGCGGGCGCAGCACCGTGTACTCCGCGAGGTTCACCGATCGCGTGACCCTGCGGAACTCCGACGTCGTCCCCGGCCACACGGTCGTATTCCGGCCGCCCGCGTCGAGGTACCAGCTGTCGCAGCCGCCGGTGTTCCACACCGTGCGGCGCATCCGGTCCTGCAGGCCGCGGTTCCAGTCGCGTACGGCGTCCTGCCGGGCGTCCAGGGCGACCTTGCCGCCCAGGGTGCCGAGCTGCCGCAGGAAATCGGCCATGTAGGTCAACTGCGACTCGATCATGAGGATCATCGAGCTGTTTCCCAGCCCGGTGTTGGGTCCGATGATGGTGAGGAAGTTGGGGAAGCCGGCCGCGCTCGTCCCGCGCAGCGCCTCCATTCCGTCCTTCCAGGTCTCCGCGAGCGTGACGCCCTCCGCGCCGGTCACCCGATGGGCGATCGGCATATCGGTGACGCGGAACCCGGTGCCGAAGACGATCGCGTCGGCCTCGGTCTGCGTGCCGTCGGCGGCGACCAGGGTGGAGCCCCGCACCTCCGCGAGGCCGGACGCGACCAGGTCGACATTGGGCCGGGCGAGCGCCGGATAGTAGTCGTTGGAGAGCAGGATGCGCTTGCAGCCGATGCGGTAGTCCGGGGTGAGGGCGGCCCGCAGCGCGGGGTCCATGACGGCCCTGCGCATATGGGACCTGGCCAGGGCCTCGATCAGCCCCAGCGCGTTGGGCCGCTTGGTGAACGCACCGACCTGGAGCTCACGGATGCCCCACAGCAGACCGCGGCGCAGCGCCCGGGTCGCCGGCAGCACCGTATGCAAGAAGCGCTCGGCTCCCGTGATGGTCCGGTCCATCCGCGGCATCACCCAGGGGGGTGTGCGCTGGAACAGCGTCAGCCGGCCGACGGTCGGCTGGATCGCGGGCACGATCTGGATCGCCGAGGCACCCGTGCCGATCATGGCGACGCGTTTGCCGCTCAGGTCGTAGTCATGGTCCCAGCGCGAGGAGTGGAAGACCTTCCCGGGGAAGGAGTCCAACCCCGGTATGCCGGGGATCCGGGGGTCGGAGAGCGGGCCCGTCGCGGAGACGACGACCTCGGCGGTGAGGGCCCCGGACGTGGTGTCGATCTCCCAGTGCAGCGCGTCGTTGTCCCAGCGCAGCGCGCGGACCTCGGAGTTGAAGCGGATGTGCGGACGCAGCCCGAAGGTGTCGGTGACGTGCTCCAGATACGCGCGGATGTGCGGCTGCCCGGAGAAGGCCCGCGGCCACGCGGGGTTGGGCGCGAAGGAGAACGAGTAGAGATGCGAGGGCACATCGCACGCACAGCCCGGGTAGCCGTTGTCGCGCCAGGTGCCGCCGACCGCACCGGCCCGCTCCAGCACCGTGAAGTCGGTGATGCCCGCCCGGCGCAGCCGGACGGCGGCACCCAGACCGCCGAATCCTGATCCGATCACCGCCACGCGTACGTGCCGGCGCCCACGTTCCTGCTCGGCCATGCCGCCGCCTCCCCACCGAGGAAAACCATGCCAGTAACCACTGGCATGGTCGGGAGGGTAGAGCAGGAACGCATCCGGGGGTAGAGGTTGCGCAAGGGGAGTTACCGCTGGTTGCACCGAGCCGCTCCGGGACGCCGCGCGAGCGTATGACCGCCAGTTGCGCCCCGTCGTCCCGGGCCCGGCAGGACATAGGCTTCCGGTGTGGCCGAGACAGAGGAGACCCCCGGCCCGCGGACCGGGCCGTCCGCCCGGCCCTCCCGGGGAGTACGTGATCAGCGCCGTGCGCCCACCGCGTCCGGCCGTCCGTCCGGCCGCCCGGACGGCCTCACCGCAGGGCCGGGGGAAGAGCACGGACGGCGGGAGGCCGGTGGCGGGGAGTACCGCACGGCGGAACTGGCCGAGAAGGCAGGCATCACGGTCCGTACCCTGCGGTTCTACCGCGAGCGGAAGCTGCTGCCCGCTCCGCGCCGCGAGGGCCGGATCGCCTGGTACAACGACCACCACCTCGCCCGGCTCCGTACGATCGGCGCCCTGCTCGACCGCGGCCACACCCTCGGCGGCATCGCCGAGCTGCTCGCCGCCTTCGAGAACGGCCGGGACGTCGGCGAACTCCTGGGCCTGGAGAACCCCCTCGGGGCCCCGTGGTCGGAGGAGACCCCGGTCCGTCTCACCCCGGAGGAGCTGGCCGACTACTTCGCCGACGACGTCACCCCCGAGAACCTCGCCGAGGCTCTCGGCCTGGGTTATGTGGCGGTCGACGGCGACGATCTCGTGCATGTCAGCCGGCGTCTGCTGGAGGCCTCCAGCGCACTGGTCGACCTCGGCATACCGCTCGCCGCCGTCCTCGCCGCGGCCCGCCGGGTCCGCGCCCACACCGACGCCCTTGCCGACGTCTTCACCGGTCTCCTGCGCACCCATGTGCTGGCCGACGCCCTGGCCCGTGACGAGGGCGGCGCACCCCACGGTGACGCGGAGACGGCGGAGGTCGCCAAGGCCGTCGAAGGCCTGCGCCCGCTGGCGAAGAGCGTCGTCGAGGCCGAGCTGTCGATGGCCATGGACCGCCGGATCCGTGCGGAGCCGGCCGCCCGGCCGAAGCCGGAGGAGCATCCGGGAGAGCCCGGCGCCTGACGCCCGACGTCGTTATAGTGACGTGCATCTCAGCACGGGCGCACCTCTCCGGCCGCGCCACGGGACCCGGGACGGGGGAATCTCGGTGCCGGACAACGACGGTGTGAAGGCCGTGACCAGCACCTTCTGGTCGCTGCTCGACGCGCCCGCCCGGACGGCGCTGCATCAGGCCGGGCATCCCCGATCCTTCGCCCCACAGGACGTCATCCTGCGGCAGAACGAGCTGTCCGACCATCTGCTGGTGATCCGCCGGGGCTGTGTGAAGGTGATCGCCTATACCGATCTGGGCTATCAGGCGGTCCTCGCCATCCGGAACGCGGGCGATCTGCTCGGGGAGCAGGCCGGACTCGACGGGGGCCCGCGCTCGGCCGCCGTTCACGCGCTCACCCCGGTCGAGGCGCTGATCGTCCCGGCGGACCGGTTCACCACGGCCATGCACACCCACCCCGCGGTCGGCGCGGCCGTACGGCATGTGCTGTCGGCCCGGCTGCGGGAGGCCGACCGCGGGCGGGCGTCGGCGGCCGAGGCCGTACAGGCCCGGCTGGCCGCCCTGCTGCTCGATCTGGGTGAGCGCTATGGCCGGCCCCGGGACGGCGCACGCTCCGACGGCTCCGGCCCGGACGCCGCCCCGGGCCCCGGCTCCCGAGAGGTACGCATCGCACTGCCGCTCTCCCAGGACGATCTCGCGGGCCTCGTGCTGAGCTCCCGCCGGACGGTCAGCCGGGTCCTCGAACAGTGGCGGGCCCGGGGCTGGGTGGAGACAGGTCGCCGCAGCCTCGTCCTGCGCGAACTGGACCAGCTGAAGGACCAGGCGGCCCAGGGATCCTGAGCGCCCCCGCGTCGGCCACGGCCGGAGCGGTCCCCGCGACACCGCCGCAGCCCGGGAGCGACCACCGACACGGCAACCGGTCATGCCCAGGACGGGCCCACCG
>NZ_JBQQBW010000149.1:0-13728 GCF_052245415.1 Streptomyces sp. 8N706
GCGCCCGCCTCCGCGCCCGCTACGGCCGCGCCTGGCGCCGCAGGGCCCCGGTGGAGTCCCTGATGCCGCTGCGGCTCGCCCGCTACGGGGTGCCGCTGTCGGAGACCGGCGCCGCGGGCCTGGCGGCGGCCGGGATCGAACCGGCGGTCCTGTCACCGGGCGCCCGGAACCCGGGCACCTCCGACCCGGGCGCCGCGAACCCGGGTACCCCGGCGGTCGGCGCCGCTCCGGACACCGCCGCAGACCAGGACCGGCGCGCGGCGCGGGCACTGCCGACGCTCGCGGACTCCGGCGCGGCCGACGTCGTGGAGAGCTCCGGCCGGGGCCGCGCTGCACTCGACGCGAGCAAGGCGGCCGACACCTCCCTGCTGCCCGACGGGTGGCACCTGACGGAGGAGGAGTTGACGAAGGAGCAGTCGGCGGAGGGGCCCGGATCCGGGCTCCCGGACGAGCGGGTCCCGCAGGAAGCGGCGAGCGGCGCGGCGCAACGGCAGGAGACGGCGGGGCGGGCACCGTCCGGCGAGGAGATGCCGCAGGTCACCGTGCCGGTCGCCCCGGGCCGCGTCCGTGCCCTCCGCAACGCACAGCTGAGCGGTTACGCGGCGGGGACCGGCAGCTACGTACCGCCGCAGCGCGAGGCCGGGCCCTCCGCGGAGCGCGAGCTCTTCGTCGAGCCCTTCCCCGGCACCGACGGCGACACGGAGAGCCCGGTGTCGGGTCTCCCCGACGACGTCCCGCGCGACGAGGCGTACTTCGCGGCCTACCGCCAGTACGTCGCCGAGAGCGGGGTATGGCCCGACTCCCGTCAGTTCGGCCGCTATCTGCTGGACCACTACGGCGTCCGGGGCCGCAGCGGAGGCCCGCTCAGCGAGAGCTATCTGCGCGGCTACACCCGGGACTTCCGGGACCGCCTGCGGATGGAGATGCAGACCGAGCAGACACCCTGAGCCGTCCCGGCCCGTCCCGCCCGCCGGGCCGTCACGCTCCGGCGCCCCCTCGCCGGGCCGTCACGCTCCGGTGCGTCGTCACGCCGCGGAGGACCACCGCCGACCCACTCCACGACAGGGCCGTGCCAGGCAGGGCCTCGGTCCCAACCCCGCGATGGCGACCGAGAACCACGCTTCCGGGAACCACCGGGCCCGAGAAGCCCCGGCCCCGGGAAACGCGGAAGGCCGCCACCCAAGCTCCCGGGTGACGGCCCTCCGCGCAGAATCCGCGCGGCTACGCGCCCAGCAGCTTCCGCACCCGGTCCGCCCCCACCGCGAGCAGCAGCGTGGGCAGCCGCGGCCCGGTGTCGCGCCCGACGAGTAGCTGGTAGAGCAGCGCGAAGAAGGTCCGCTGCGCCACCTTCAGCTCCGGCGTCGGCTTGGCGTCCGGCGCCAGCCCGGCCTGGACCTTCGGCACTCCGTAGACCAGCGAGGTCAGCCCCTCCAACGACCAGTGCTCGTCCAGCCCGTCGAGCAGCAGCCGCAGCGACTCGCGCTCGGTGTCGCCGAGTGAGGCCAGCAGCTCGGTGTCCGGCTCCTCCCGGACGCGGGTGCGCTGCTCGGCCGGCACCTGGGTGGTGATCCACCGCTCGGCCTTGTCCAGCCGCGGCCGGGTCTCGTCCAGCGATGTGACCGGATTGTCCGGGTCGAGATCGCTCAGGATGCGCAGGGTCTGCTCGTCGTGCCCGGTGGTGATGTCGACGACCGAGGCGAGCGTCCGGTACGGCAGCGGGCGCGGCGTCCTCGCCAGCTCACCGGAGGCCGTGCGCGTGGCACGGCTGTACGCGGCCGCGTCGGCGGGCTGGGCGCTGCCGTCCTCGATCTTGCGCTTCAGGGCGTCCCACTCGTCGTACAGGCGCTGGATCTCCTGATCGAAGGCGATCTTGAAGGACTGGTTCGGCTTCCGGCGGGCGTACAGCCAGCGCAGCAGCGGGGCCTCCATGATCTCCAACGCGTCGGCCGGGGTCGGTACACCCCCCTTGGAGCTGGACATCTTCGCCATGCCGCTGATGCCGACGAAGGCGTACATCGGGCCGATGGGCGGCTCCGTCCCGAAGACCTCCCGGATGATCTGCCCGCCGACCACGAAGGACGAGCCCGGTGAGGTGTGGTCGACGCCGGACGGCTCGAACACCACGCCCTCGTACGCCCAGCGCATCGGCCAGTCGACCTTCCAGACCAGCTTTCCGCGATTGTGCTCGGAGAGCCGTACGGTCTCGGAGTGCCCGCACTGGCAGGTGTAGGACAGCGCGGTGGTCTCGTCGTCGTACGCGGTCACCGTGGTCAGATCGCGGTCGCAGACGGAGCAGTACGGCTTGTAGGGGAAGTAGCCCGCCGCCGCCTTGCCGTCGTCCTCGGTCGCCGCGCCGGAGCCCTCGGCCGCCGCCTCCGCGGCGGCGGCGTCCTCCGCGTCGACCTTGCCGCCCTTGCCCTTCTGCTGCTGGGGCTTCTTGGCCGCGGCGGCCTTGTCCTTGTCCTTCGTCCGGTAGCGGTCGAGGATCGCGTCGATCCGCTCCCGCTCGCGCATGGCGAAGAGGATCTGGTCGCGGTAGGTCCCGGCGGTGTACTGCTCGGTCTGGCTGATGGCCCGGAACTCGATGCCCATCTCCTCGAGCGCCCTGAGCATCGGCGCCTTGAAGTGCTCGGCCCAGTTGGCGTACGAGCTGCCGGGCGGGGCGGGGACGCTGGTCAGCGGCTTGCCGATGTGCTCGGACCAGGAGGGGTCGATCCCGGCGGGCACCTTGCGGAACCGGTCGTAGTCGTCCCAGGACAGGATGTGCACACATTCGTGTCCGCGCCGCCGGATCTCGTCGGCGACGAGGTGCGGGGTCATGACCTCGCGGAGGTTGCCGAGGTGGATCGGCCCCGACGGGCTGAGGCCCGAGGCGCAGACGATCGGTTTGCCGGGGGCTCGGCGCTCCGCCTCGGCGATGACCTCGTCCGCGAAACGGGAGACCCAGTCGGCCTCGGTGCTCTGAGCCACGTTCGGCACTTCCTTCTTCCTCTGCTCGAAAGCCTGTTCTCTGAAGCCTGGCGTTCCCCATTGTCCCAGACCGCGCGAGCCCGTTTATTGCCTGGCGGGGGAACGCCGGCAGCGTGGGATACTGGCCGGAATCCCCTTCCCTTCAACGGAACGGTACGCAACCCATGGCCTCGGTCCCTTCCCTCGCCGCCACGGTCCACCAGCGCGTCGCGGACGCCCTCTCGGCTGCTCTGCCGGAGGCCGGCGCCGCCGACCCGCTGCTGCGACGCAGCGACCGGGCGGACTTCCAGGCCAACGGGGTGCTGGGCCTCGCGAAGAAGCTGAAGAGCAACCCGCGGGAGCTGGCGGCCCAGGTCGTCGAGGGGCTCCCGGCCGACGGCGTGCTCGCGGGCGTCGAGGTGTCGGGCCCCGGCTTCCTCAACATCGGCATCACCGACGCGGCGATCACCTCCACCCTGGCCGCACGGGCCGCCGACGACCGGCTGGGCGTCCCGTACGCCGAGCACCCGGGCACGACGGTGATCGACTACTCCCAGCCGAACGTGGCCAAGGAGATGCACGTCGGCCATCTGCGCTCCACCGTGATCGGCGACGCGATCGTGCAGATCCTGGAGCACCGGGGCGAGACGGTGATCCGGCGCCACCACATCGGCGACTGGGGCACCCAGTTCGGCATGCTCATCCAGTACCTGATCGAGCACCCGCACGAGCTGGACCACGCGTCGGACTCCGCGAACGGCGACGGCGAGGGGGAGGCGGCCATGTCCAGGCTGAACCGCCTCTACAAGGACTCGCGCGCCGTCTTCGACTCGGACGAGGAGTTCAAGAACCGCGCCCGCCGCCGGGTCGTCGACCTCCAGGCCGGTGACGAGGAGACCCTCGCCCTCTGGCACAAGATCGTCGACGAGTCGAAGATCTACTTCCAGGGTGTGTACGAGAAGCTGGACGTCGAGATCCGCGACGAGGACATCATCGGCGAGAGCGCGTACAACGACATGCTCGTCGAGACCTGCCGGCTCCTGGAGGAGTCGGGCGTCGCGGTGCGTTCCCAGGGTGCGCTGTGTGTCTTCTTCGACGACATCAAGGGCCAGGACGGCACGCCCGTACCGCTCATCGTCCAGAAGGCGGACGGCGGCTTCGGGTACGCGGCGACCGACCTCGCCGCCATCCGCGACCGCACGGGCGGGCTGAAGGCCGACACGCTTCTCTACGTGGTGGATGCCCGCCAGGCGCTGCACTTCAAGATGGTGTTCGAGACGGCACGCCGTGCCGGCTGGCTGACCGACGAGGTCACCGCCGCGCACCTCCAGTTCGGCACGGTGCTCGGCAAGGACGGCAAACCGTTCAAGACCCGTGAGGGCGAGACGGTCCGGCTGGTCGATCTGCTGGACGAGGCGACCGATCGTGCCTCGGTGGTCGTCGCGGAGAAGGCCCCGGAGCTGAACCCTTCGGAGATCGCCGAGCGGGCCGGCCAGGTCGGCATCGGCGCGGTGAAGTACGCGGACCTCTCGAACTCGATGTCCCGCGACTACGTCTTCGACCTGGACCGGATGGTCTCGCTGAACGGCGACACCAGCGTGTACCTCCAGTACGCCTACGCCCGTATCCGGTCGATCCTGCGCAAGGCCGGTGACACGGCCCGCCCTCAGGCCCACCCGGAGCTGCCGCTGGCCCCGGCCGAGCGGGCGCTGGGCCTCCACCTGGACGAGTTCGCTGAATCGCTCGCGGGCGTGGCCGAGACGTACGAGCCGCACAAGCTGGCCGCGTACCTCTACCAGCTGGCCTCGCACTACACGACCTTCTACGACCAGTGCCCGGTCCTGAAGGCCGAGACGCCCGAGATGGTCGAGAACCGGCTGTTCCTCTGTGACCTCACGGCCCGCACTCTCCGCCGGGGCATGTCGCTTCTGGGCATCCGGACGCCCGAGCGCCTCTGAGCACCCGCCCGGACCACCGGCGCGCCCCGCTCCCGTTACGACAGGGGAGCGGGGCGCTCTCCTGTGTGCTGCTTCTTGTGCCACGTGCCCGTTCCGCTTCACCGGAACGGCACCGGACTCTTCAGAAGTCGGCGGTATGGAGGGGGAGGTCGAAGGGCGGCGGGAGCTGCACCGGCGTCCCGAACGGGTACGGCCCCTCAGCTCGGGTGTAGCCGAGCTTTCCGGGTTCGGAGAAAAGCGTGCACGTTCTCCCCTGCCGGTCCACCAGGAGATACAGCGGGGCGCCGTACTCCGCGTACCGACGTCGCTTGACCGTGCGGTCGGTCTCGGCGTTGGAGTCGGAGGTGACCTCCACGATCAGCAACGTCTGGTCGGGGAGCAGCGCGCCCTCGGTCTTCGCGAGCTCGGCCGGCACCACCGCCAGGTCCGGGACGTACCAGTTGGGCGACCCGGGCAGATCCAGGTTTCCGGACCCGGCGCGCAGCCCCAGCTCGCGCAGACGGGGGCCGATCTGCTCACGGACCAGATCCGCCGCGTTCTCATGTGCCCAGGTCGGCGACACCGGCTCGATCACTCCTTCAATGATCTGGGCTCGGTCGCCCTTGATGTGCTGCACGGCGTACTTCAGGGCGGATTCCGGATCGACGTCCGCGTAATCGTGCGGCAGAGCGCTCATCGGGCGTTCTCCTCCAGCGGTACGTGACGACGGCACAGCAGGTGGCGCCTGCCTCTGCATCGTAGGACCCGCGGCTCGCGGCCGGGGGAGCGATGCGCGGCGTTTCACCCCCCGTGGTGATCGCCCCGTCGCGGGGCTCATCACAGCGCGCCCTCCCCCCACTCGAACCACAGCAGCTTGCCGCTGAGCCCGCCGGCCGACGGAGACGTCCGGCCAGGGCGAGCCGGCCTGTCGTGCCCGCCTTCGTCCGCCCCGCCGGGGGACCTGGCTCATTCGCACACGGCACAACGTCCCGGACCACAACCTTCCAGGCCTTCCACACGTCCCACCTTGTAAACCGCATTCGATTTCCAGGGGGGAACATCATGCGACGGTGGGGAACAGCACTGGCCGCGGTCACGCTCGCGGCAGCCGGGCTGGCGGTGACGGCGGTCCCGGCCACCGCTGCCACGGCAGCACAGAACACGGCACCTCGGGCCGCGGCCGCCTGCGCGACGGCTTGGGGAAGCGGCGACAAGACCGCGGCGACCACTGCGTACACGCCGCTGGCGGACATCAGGACCGGCCGGCACGACTGCTACGACCGCATGGTCATCGACCTCCGCGGCACCAGCGGGGCCAAGGCGGGCTACCAGGTGAGGTACGTCGACCAGCTGCACCAGGACGGTTCCGGCGACGTCATCCCGGTCGGCGGCGGCGCGAAACTCGAGATACGCGTGGCCGCGCCGAGCTACGACCCCGAGACGGGCGCGGCAACGTATCCCGGTCGGGCGGGGCAGCCGCTGCCCGGGGTGGACATCAGCGGCTACCGGACCTTCAAGGACACCCGGTTCGTCGGCAGCTTCGAGGGTGACACCCAGATCGGCCTGGGCGTCCGCGCCAGGCTGCCGTTCCGGGTGCTCCAGCTGCCCGACCGCCTGGTGATCGACGTGGCCCACTCGTGGAGCACGGCACGCTGAAACCGGACAGGCGACGGCGGCGCCCCGTACGGCCTGGTACGGAGCGCCGCCCGAGCGCCGTCGCTGTTCTCTCGGGGCGTGCTCCCGCCGCGTCGGGAACCATTCCGCCGGGCAACCGTCCGCTGACGTCCCGCCGCAGGCGGGAGCAGAAGACCGCGGCTGCCCGCAGCAGCGCGCTACTCCCCGCGCCGCAGCCGCTGCGCGACCTCCGTCGCCCAGTAGGTGAGGATCATCCCCGCGCCCGCGCGCTTGATGCCGGTGAGCGTCTCCATGATGGCCCGGTCCCGCTCCACCCAGCCCTTTTCCGCGGCGGCTTCGATCATCGCGTACTCGCCCGAGATCTGGTACGCCGCGACCGGCACATGCACCGCGTCGGCGACCTGTCGCAGGATGTCCAGGTAGGGCAGGGCCGGCTTGACCATGACCATGTCGGCGCCCTCCTCGAGGTCGAGCGCCAGCTCCCGCAGCGCCTCACGGGCGTTGGCCGGGTCCTGCTGGTACGTCTTGCGGTCGCCCTTCAGCGACGACGCGACGGCCTCACGGAAAGGCCCGTAGAAGGCCGAGGAGTACTTCGCGGTGTAGGCGAGGATCGAGACGTCCTGGTGACCGATGCCGTCCAGCGCCTCGCGGACCACCCGCACCTGGCCGTCCATCATCCCGCTGGGACCGACGGCATGGACGCCCGCGTCCGCCTGCACCCGCGCCATCTCGGCGTAGCGCTCCAGCGTCGCGTCGTTGTCGACCCGGCCGTCGTCGTCCAGCACCCCGCAGTGCCCGTGGTCGGTGTACTCGTCCAGGCACAGGTCGGACATGATGACCAACTCGTCGCCGACCTCGGCCCGTACGTCCCGGATGGCGAGCTGGAGGATCCCGTTCGGGTCCGTGCCCTGGCTGCCGGCCGCGTCCTTCGTCTCCGGGATGCCGAAGAGCATGATGCCGCCGACACCGGCCCGGACCGCCTCCGCGGCGGCCTTCCGCAGGGTGTTGCGGGTGTGCTGGACCACGCCCGGCATGGAGGAGATCGGCACGGGCGCGCCGATGCCCTCCCGTACGAAGGCGGGGAGGATCAACTCGGCCGGGTGCAGCCGGTTCTCGGCGACCAGCCGCCGCATGGCGGGGGTCGTACGGAGCCTCCGGGGGCGGGCCCCGGGGAAGGCTCCGTATGAGGCCGGGAAGCCTCCGGAAGAGGTCACGTGCGCCTCCTGCGCGATCCCGGCCGGCGCTCGCTCGGCCTGGTGACAGGTTCGCCCGCTTCGACAGCGGCCGCCCGGCGCTGGGCGCCGAAGTCGGCGAGTGCCTCGGCCAGCTTGTGCACCGACGGCTCGGGCGACAGGACGTCCACGCGCAGACCGTGCTCCTCCGCCGTCTTCGCGGTGGCCGGGCCGATACAGGCGATGACGGTGACGTTGTGCGGCTTGCCCGCGATCCCGACGAGGTTCCGCACCGTGGAGGAGGAGGTGAACAGGACCGCGTCGAAGCCACCGCCCTTGATCGCCTCACGGGTCTCGGCCGGCGGCGGAGAGGCCCGCACGGTCCGGTAGGCGGTCACGTCGTCCACCTCCCAGCCCAGCTCGATCAGCCCGGCCACCAGCGTCTCGGTGGCGATGTCGGCGCGCGGCAGGAAGACGCGGTCGATCGGGTCGAAGACCGAGTCGTACGGCGGCCAGTCCTCCAGGAGGCCCGCCGCCGACTGTTCGCCGCTGGGCACCAGATCCGGCTTGACGCCGAAGTCGACCAGCGCCTTGGCGGTCTGCTCGCCCACCGCCGCGACCTTGATCCCGGCGAAGGCCCGGGCGTCGAGCCCGTACTCCTCGAACTTCTCCCGGACGGCCTTGACGGCGTTGACCGAGGTGAAGGCGATCCACTCGTAGCGGCCGGTGACCAGGCCCTTGACGGCGCGCTCCATCTGCTGCGGGGTGCGGGGCGGTTCGACGGCGATGGTCGGCACCTCATGGGGCACGGCGCCGTACGACCGCAGCTGGTCCGACAGCGAGGCCGCCTGCTCCTTCGTCCGCGGCACGAGCACCTTCCAGCCGAACAGCGGCTTGGACTCGAACCACGACAGCTGGTCGCGCCGCTCCGCCGCGCTGTGCTCGCCGACGACGGCTATGACGGGCTGGGCGCCGTCCGGCGACGGCAGCACCTTCGCGGCCTTCAGCACCTGGGCGACCGTGCCGAGCGTGGCGGTCCAGGTGCGCTGGCGCGTGGTCGTGCCGGCGACGGTGACGGTCAACGGCGTGTCGGGCTTGCGCCCGGCGGCGACCAGCTCGCCCGCGGCCGCCGCAACCGACTCCAGCGTGGTGGAGACGACGACGGTGGCGTCACTGGCGCCCACCTCGGTCCAGGACCGCTCCGAGGCCGTACGGGCGTCCAGGAAGCGGACGTCGGTGCCCTCGGCGTTGCGCAGCGGCACACCGGCGTACGCGGGCACCCCCACGGCGGTGGCCACGCCGGGCACCACCTCGAACGGGATGCCCTCGGCGGCGCAGGCCAGCATCTCCCCGGCGGCGTTGGCGTCCAGCCCGGGGTCGCCCGCGACCGCTCGTACGACCCGCTTGCCGCCCCGCGCAGCCCCCATGACAAGATTGGTGGCATCTCGCAAGGCGGACTCCGACGCCTGGCTTGACGCCTCGTCATGCTCCGGCTGCGGGACGTCCACACCTGCCCTCGCGTGCGTACGCACCACGTCGAGCACCTGCGGATCGGCGACCAGCGTGTCCGCGTGGGCCAGCGCCTCCACGGCGCGCAGCGTCAGCAGTCCCGGGTCTCCGGGTCCGGCACCGAGGAAGGTGACGTGACCGAGCGCAGCATGCGGTGCTCGTTGGATCTTTGCGGCGGTGGGGCTCAATGTGCTCGCTCCCCCATAAGACCGGCCGCACCCTTCGCGAGCATCTCGGCGGCGAGTTCGCGGCCGAGAGCCAGGGCGTCGTCATGAGACGCGGGTACGGGACCGGTGGTGGACAGCTGCACCAGCGTCGTGCCGTCGGTGGTGCCGACGACGCCGCGCAGGCGCAGTTCGGTGACAACCTGCCCGTCGGCCAGAAGGTCGGCCAGCGCGCCCACAGGTGCGCTGCAGCCGGCCTCCAGGGCGGCGAGCAGGGAACGCTCGGCGGTCACGGCGGCCCGGGAGTACGGGTCGTCGAGCTCGGCGAGACGGGCTGCGAGGGCTGTGCCATGCACGGCGTGCATCGCGAGGCACTCGACCGCCAGAGCCCCCTGACCGGGGGCGGGCAGAACGGTGTCGACGGGCAGCAGCTCGGCGGCCTCGTCGATACGGCCGATTCGGGTGAGGCCCGCGGCGGCGAGGACGACTCCGTCCAGCTCGCCGGAGCGCACGTATCCGATGCGGGTGTCGACGTTGCCGCGTATCGGGACGGTCTCGACATCGCTGCCGAGGGTGCGGGCCCAGGCGTTGAGCTGCGCCATACGGCGGGGCGAGCCGGTGCCGATCCGTACGGGACGCTCCCGGGACGCCTCGGCGAGCTGCTCGAACGTGAGGCCGTCACGGGCGATCAGGGCGTCGCGCGGATCCTCACGCGGCGGTACGGCGGCCACGACCAGGCCCTCGGGCTGGGTGGTCGGCAGGTCCTTGAGGGAGTGCACGGCGAAGTCGACCTCACCGCGCAGCAGGGCGTCACGCAGCGCCGTGACGAAGACGCCGGTGCCGCCGATCTGCGCGAGGTGCTCGCGCGAGGTGTCGCCGTACGTGGAGATCTCGACCAGTTCCACCGGGCGGCCGGTGACCCGGCGTACGGCGTCCGCGACCTGGCCGGACTGGGCCATGGCCAGCTTGCTGCGCCTGGTCCCCAGCCGGAGCGGCCCGCGGCCGGTGCCACCGGTCGCCGAGGCCAGGTCCCGGCCGGAGGCGGCGGGAGTCGTGTTGCTCATGCCCGCTCCTGTCCGGGGTCGCCGCCGTCGGCCCGGCTCAGGGCGACGACCGCCTGCGGGTCGAGATCGAAGAGTTCACGCAGCGCGTCCGCGTATCCGGCGCCGCCGGGCTCCCCCGCGAGCTCCTTGACCCGCACGGTGGGCGCGTGCAGGAGCTTGTCGACGACCCGGCGCACGGTCTGGGTGATCTCGGCGCGCTGTTTGTCGTCCAGGTCCGGAAGGCGGCCGTCGAGGCGGGCGATCTCGCTCGCGACGACATCGGCGGCCATGGTGCGCAGGGCGACGACGGTGGGGGTGATGTGCGCGGCCCGCTGGGCGGCGCCGAACGCGGCGACCTCCTCGGAGACGATGCCCCGGACGCGGTCGACGTCGGCGGCCATGGGCTCGTCCGCGGAGGCCTCGGCGAGGGTCTCTATGTCGACGAGGCGGACGCCGTCGACACGGTGCGCGGCCGGGTCGATGTCGCGCGGCATCGCGAGGTCGAGCAGGAACGTCTCCTCCGTACGGCCCGCCACCGCGCTCGCGATGGCCGCACCGGTCAGCACGAGCCCGGTCGCGCCCGTACAGGAGATCGTCAGATGCGCGTGAGCCAGCTCCGCCGGGACGTCGTCCATCGGCACCGCGCGGGCGATGAGGCCGGTGCCGGTCTGGTCGGCGAGAGCGGCGGTCAGCCGCTCGGCTCGATCGACTGTGCGATTGGCGACCACCAGTTCCACGACTCCCGCGCGGGCGAGCGTGGTCGCGGCCAGCGAGGACATGGACCCGGCGCCGATGACCAGCGCGCGCTTCCCCGCCGCCCATGCCTCGAGGGGGCGGCCCGCGGCGAGCTGTTCCAGGCCGAACGTGACGAGCGACTGGCCGGCCCGGTCGATACCGGTCTCGCTGTGCGCGCGCTTGCCGACCCGCAGCGCCTGCTGGAAGAGGTCGTTGAGCAGCCGGCCCGCGCTGTGGAGCTCCTGGGCGAGCGCGAGAGCATCCTTGATCTGGCCGAGGATCTGGCCCTCGCCGACGACCATCGAGTCCAGACCGCAGGCCACCGAGAACAGGTGGTGGACGGCCCGGTCCTCGTAGTGCACGTAGAGGTACGGGGTGAGCTCCTCGAGGCCGACGCCGCTGTGCACGGAGAGCAGCGTGGACAGCTCCGCGACACCGGCGTGGAACTTGTCCACGTCGGCGTACAGCTCGATGCGGTTGCAGGTGGCGAGCACCGCGGCCTCGGCGGCCGGCTCCGCGGCGAGGGCGTCCTGGAGGAGCTTGCTCTGCGTCTCGGCGGCGAGTGCGGCCCGCTCCAGCACGCTCACGGGAGCACTGCGGTGGCTGAGCCCGACGACCAGAAGACTCATGCCGGCATCACGGCGGGCACGTCCCCGTCGGGTCCCTTTCTGCCACCGTCGGCGCTCGCACGGAGGGGCGGCGGCGGTACGGCGGCCTCGTGCGCTCCGTCCTCACCGGCCTTCCGCTGCTCGTGGAAGGCGAGGATCTGGAGTTCGATCGACAGGTCGACCTTGCGGACATCCACGCCGTCGGGCACGGAGAGCACGGTGGGCGCGAAGTTGAGGATCGACGTCACACCGGCGGCGACGAGCCGGTCGCAGACCTGCTGGGCCGCCCCGGCCGGAGTCGCGATCACACCGATGGAGACGCCGTTGTCACTGATGATTGCTTCGAGCTCGTCGGTGTGCCGCACGGGCAGCCCGGCGATCGGCTTACCGGCCATCGACGGGTCGGCGTCGATCAGCGCGGCGACCCGGAAGCCACGGGAGGCGAAACCGCCGTAGCCGGCGAGCGCGGCGCCGAGGTTACCGATACCGACGATCACGACCGGCCAGTCCTGGGTCAGACCGAGTTCCCGGGAGATCTGATAGACGAGGTACTCGACGTCGTAACCGACGCCGCGGGTGCCGTACGAGCCCAGGTAGGAGAAGTCCTTGCGGAGCTTGGCGGAGTTGACCCCGGCGGCAGCCGCGAGCTCCTCCGACGAGACCGTGGGTACCGAGCGCTCGGACAGCGCGGTCAGGGCGCGCAGATACAGCGGAAGCCTGGCGACGGTGGCCTCGGGAATCCCTCGGCTACGGGTCGCCGGTCGGTGAGTTCGGCCAGTTGCCACGGTGCTCCTGCGGGTAGAGCGGGGCTGTAGGCGGCCACTCGTCGCAGGGCCACCCCGTCGACAGCAGGCTATGTCTTTGTGAACGCGTGCACAAAGATGGTGTCCGTTTTGTCCGGGCAAAGTGACCGGGGTCACGCGTATCGATCGCATGATCGCGGAACCCCCCACAAGCCGGACTCTCCCCCGGCCACCACCGGAGGGAACCCCCTTCCGGCCACCGCCGGAAGAAGCTCCCGCCCCCGTCGCAGCCAGGAGGAATACCGAACCCGTCCGCCACCGGAAGGAGTTCCCGGCCACGCACCGGGACACTCGCCCACTCTCCTCGAGCCGTGAGACTCCCGTCCGCGAACGGGCACCTCGTTCATGATGCTCATCCAACCGGAACCCGGGCCTCGGCGCACTCGCGCGGACCGAAGAATCTTGCGTGGGCCCGCGGGGGCCGCACCACCTCGCGCGGGCTGCACAATGCAGTCATGAGCCCGCTGCTGCGCCGTACGCCGCGCCAGAACCCCGCCGACAGCACCGTCACGCTCATCGGCAAGCCCGGCTGCCATCTCTGCGACGACGCCCGCGAGGTGATCGTCACGGTCTGTGAGGAGCTGGGCGCGTCGTGGGAGGAGAGGGACATCACCCAGGACGCGGAGCTGCACCGCAAGTACTGGGAGCAGATCCCGGTCGTCCTGGTCGACGGCGCGCAGCACGACTTCTGGCGCGTCGACCCGAAACGCCTGCGCACAGCGCTGGGCGGCTAGGGCGTGTTTCGAAAGTCCCTCCCCCAGACTCCGTCCGGGTGGGGGTGCCCCCGGCCGAAGGCTGGGGGAGTGCCCCCAGGTCCGCGACGTCTGGCACGCACTCCCCCAGCTGCCGCTGGGTGGGGGTCCCCCCGGCCGAAGGCTGGGGGAGTGCCCCCACGCTGCGTTGTCGGGCTCGTCCTGGTACTCCCCTGGCCTTCGGCATGGGGGACCCCAGTACGAGGACGACCTCCCCCAGCCTCCGGCCGGGGGTACCCCCACCGCCTTGCGATCGCACGCACCTGGGGGCACCGCCCAGCGGTAGCTGAGGGAGCCGCGGACCCCGCCCTTCGGGCGGACGGCGCTACTTGCGAAACACGCCCTAGGTGTATTGACCTGGAGCGTTGTTCACTCGGCTGATGGGCGGCCGGACTGCGAGTGTGGTGCGGCAGAAGCAGCG